>NZ_JBFODJ010000044.1:0-40334 GCF_040908265.1 Aeromonas sp. R5-1 | reverse complement strand
GTCGACACTCCCTCCCCTGGCAAGGGGAGGGTCGGGGTGGGGTCATTGGCATGCTGACTCATAACGCCCCCAGAAAATCGGTAAGCGGGCTGGAGGCTTGCGCCTGCAGGGCGCGGGCGCCGAGACCGGCTTCATAGGCACTGCGCCCGGCGGTGCAGGCCAGCGCAAAGGCGCGGCCCATGGCGATCGGGTCGCCGCTCACCGCGATGGCGGTGTTGACCAGCACGGCATCGGCGCCGAGCTCAAAGGCGGCGGCGGCGTGGCTCGGCGCACCGATCCCCGCATCCACCACGACCGGCACATTGGCCTGCTCGACGATGATGGAGAGAAACTCCCGGGTCACCAGCCCCTGATTGGAACCGATGGGCGCACCGAGCGGCATCACGGCGGCGCAGCCCACCTCTTCGAGCCGTTTGCACAGCACGGGGTCGGCGCCGCAGTAGGGCAGCACCACAAAGCCCTCTTTCACCAGCTGCTCGGCGGCTTTCAGCGTCTCGATGGGATCGGGCAGCAGGTAGCGCGGATCGGGGTGGATCTCGAGCTTGAGCCAGTTCGTCCCCAGCGCCTCGCGGGCGAGGTGGGCGGCAAATACCGCCTCGGCGGCGGTCTTGGCCCCCGAGGTGTTGGGCAGCAGCTTGACCCCGAGTTGCCGAAGGGGCGTGAGGATATCGTCGTGGGCCTTGCCCGGTTCGAGCCGCTTGATGGCCATGGTCACCAGCTGGGAGCCACTTGCCTCGATGGCGGCGGCCATCAGTTCCGGGCGGGCAAACTTGCCGGTGCCGGTGAAGAGGCGCGAAGAGAAGGTGTGATCGGCAATCTTGAGCATGTCAGCCTCCGGCCACTGCGATAAGAAGAGATGAGGCCCCGCCGCAAGGCAGAGCGCGCGAAGATGGGACTGCGAGCATCATGGATCAGCCTCCCGCGATGGCGGTGAAGAGGTGGAGTTCGTCCCCGTCATTGAGACGGGTCTCGGCCCAGCGGCCACGGGGCAGCACGGCACCGTTGAGGGCCACCGCTACCCCCTGAGGGGAAATCTCCTGCACCGCCAGCAGCTCAGTCAGGCGCTGGCCGGTGGGCAGCGTCAGCTCGATATCGTTCAATCGGATCTTCATGGTTAATTCTCCAGGGCCGCGTGGGTGCTGCCGCAGACCGGGCAATCGGGGTCGGGAGCCAGCGTGAGGGTCTGCCACTGATGGGTCAACGCATCGAAGCGGCGCAATGTGCCCGCCACCGGGCTCGGCATCCCGAGCAGCATTTTCAGTGCCTCCAGCGCCTGCAAAGAGCCCATCACCCCGACCAGCGGGCCGGTGACACCGCTGGTCTCGCAGCTCTGGCTCACCTTGGTATCCAACGGATAAAGGCAGGCGTAGCAGGCGTGATCGCTGCTGGTGCGCACCATCAGCTGCCCCTGCCAGCCCACTGCGGCGGCACAGACCCAGGGCTTGCCCTGGGCCACGCAGGCGGCGTTGATGGCCTGGCGGGTGGCGAGGTTGTCGCAGCAGTCGATCACCAGATCCACCTCGGTCACAAACTCCGGCAGGCTGGCGGCATCGAGTCGCTGATTGATGGCAATCAGCTCCACCAGCGGGTTGTGGGCGGCCAAGCGCTCGCGGGCCAGCTCCGCCTTGGAGTGGTTGACCGCCTCGCTATCGAACAGGATCTGGCGCGGCAGATTGCTGGAGTCCACCGTATCGCCATCGGCCAGCCACAAAGTGCCCACCCCGGCCCCGGCCAGATAGAGGGCGAGCGGCGAGCCGAGCCCGCCGAGGCCCACGATCAGCACGGATTTATCCTTGAGCCGTGCCTGACCGGCTTCCCCCACTTCCGCCAGCATCAGCTGGCGGCCGTATCGCAGATACTCTTTGTCACTAAGAGAAGCGGCATCAGAGCGCATGTTCTGCCTCCCGTATCACGCAGGCCGAGCGCGGTTCATCCCCCGCCCCCACGGCGGCGAGCAGCCGCTCGGTCGCCCCCTGCCAGTCATCGCTTGCCGTGATGGCCGAGACCAGCGCAATGCTGCCGACCCCGCTTGCCTTGACCGCCGCCACCCGCTCCTCGCTGATGCCGCCGATGGCCACCGTGGGCCACTGCGCCATCAGGGCGCGGTAGTGGTGCAGCCGCGCCAGCCCCTGGGGGCGCGAAGGCATCGCCTTGGTGTTGGTCGGGAAGATATGGCCGAGCGCGATATAGGAGGGGGCCAGCTCGCGGGCCCGCATCAGCTCGAAGTAGCCGTGGGTGGAGATGCCAAGGCGCAGCCCGGCCGCCTGAATGGCGGCGAGATCGGCGGTCTCCATATCCTCCTGCCCCAGGTGCACGCCCCAGGCACCCGCCTCGATGGCCTGCTGCCAGTAGTCGTTGATAAAGAGCCGCGCCCCATGGCGGCGACCGAGCGCTACCGCATCACGAATGGCCGGCGCCACCTCTGTGGCGGGCAGATTCTTGATCCGCAGCTGGATGGTCTTGACCCCGGCCCCCAGCAGGCGTTTGAGCCACTTGACCGAGTCCACCACCGGATAGAGGCCGAGGTTGTGTTCGGTCGGCGCGAAGGGGCCCTGCGGCAGACGGGCGCTGCTCGCTTCATACAATCCAAAGCGGCGATCGAGCGGTGAGCCCGCCAGCACGGCACGGGGGAAGTGGGCAAGATCGGCAGGCCAGCCGAGATGGGCGATGGGCCCCGGGCCTGCGCCCACCCCTTGCGCCGCCGCCAAGCCCTGTTGCAGGTAGGCCCGCGCCAGGGTGATGGCGTCCTCCACCGGATAGTCCTGCGCCACCACGGCGGCGATGGCGCTGGCGTAAGCGCAACCGGTGCCGTGACCGTGGCGGGTATCGAGGCGCGGCGCGGCGAGCCAGAATTCGCAGCTCTCGTCCTGGTAGTAGTCGAGGCAGAGATCCCCGCCCCATTCAAGGTGGCCCCCCTTGACCAGCACGGCGCGAGCGCCGAGTTCGCGCAGCCGCCGGGCGGCGAGGCGCACCAGCTCGGGACTGGTGGCGGGCAGGCCGGTCAGGGCTTCCAGCTCGGGACCGTTGGGGGTGATGAGGGACAAACGGGGCAGCAGGTGCTCGCGCACCGCCACCAGCATGCCGGGCTCCGCCATGGGGGTGCCGGTGCTGGCGATGGCCACCGGGTCGTAGACCACGAAGGGAGCCTCGACGGTCGACAACCTGCGTGCCAGCACCTCCACATGCAGCCGGGTCGGCAGCAGGCCGATCTTGATGGCGGCGGGTGGCAGATCCAGCCCCAGGGCATCGATCTGGGCGGCGAAGGTCTGCATCAGCACGGGGTCGACCATCTTCACCGCCACCGAGTTCTGGGCGGTGATGGCAGAGATGACCGAGCAGCCGTGCACGCCGAGGTCATGCATCGTGTGCAAGTCGGCCTGAATGCCGGCCCCGCCGCCGGAGTCGGACCCGGCGATGGTCCAGACCACGGGGCGGGCCTGCGTCACAGGCGACAGGTCGGCGGGGCTGACAGCCCCGCGCTCGCTGCTCACGCCTCCTCCCCTGCGGCCTGCTTCAGGGTCGCCGCCTGATGGTAGATCTCGCCGCCGGTCTCCTTGAAGGTTTCCGCCATGCGGGCCATGCCGCTCTCCACCTCGGCCACCACCCGCTCCTGCTGGCCGTCCATGCCGACCAGCTTGATCTCCACGGCTTCCAGTTTCGCCGCATAATCGCGCACGTCCTGGGTGATCTTCATGGAGCAGAACTTGGGCCCGCACATGGAGCAGAAGTGGGCCACTTTGCCGGACTCCTGAGGCAGGGTCTCGTCGTGGTAGGCGCGGGCGGTGTCGGGATCCAGGGCCAGGTTGAATTGATCCTCCCAGCGGAACTCGAAGCGCGCCTTGGACATGGCGTTGTCGCGGATCTGGGCGCCCGGGTGGCCCTTGGCAAGGTCAGCCGCGTGGGCGGCGATCTTGTAGGTAATGAGCCCCTGCTTCACGTCCTCCTTGTTGGGCAGGCCCAGGTGTTCCTTGGGAGTCACGTAGCAGAGCATGGCGCAGCCGTACCAGCCGATGAGCGCGGCGCCGATGCCGGAGGTGAAGTGATCGTACCCCGGGGCAATGTCGGTGGTGAGCGGGCCCAGGGTATAGAAGGGCGCCTCGTGGCAGTGCTCCAGCTGCTCGGTCATGTTGCGCTCGATCATGTGCATGGGTACGTGGCCGGGCCCCTCGATCATCACCTGCACGTCGTATTCCCAGGCAATTTTGGTGAGCTCGCCCAGGGTGCGCAGCTCGGCGAACTGGGCCTCGTCGTTGGCGTCATAGACGGAGCCCGGACGCAGACCGTCACCCAGCGACAAGCTCACGTCGTAGGCGGCGCAGATCTCGCAGATCTCGCGGAAGTGCTCGTAGAGGAAGTTCTCCTTGTGGTGCGACAGGCACCACTTGGCCATGATGCTGCCACCGCGCGAAACGATGCCGGTGAGGCGCTTGGCAGTCATGGGCACGAAGCGCAGCAAGACGCCGGCGTGGATGGTGAAGTAGTCCACCCCCTGCTCGGCCTGCTCCAGCAGGGTATCGCGGAACAGCTCCCAGGTGAGGTCTTCGGCGATGCCGTTGGTCTTCTCCAGCGCCTGATAGATGGGCACGGTACCGATGGGCACCGGGCTGTTGCGCAGGATCCACTCGCGGGTCTCGTGGATGTAACGGCCGGTGGAGAGATCCATCACGGTGTCGGCGCCCCAGCGGGTGGACCAGACCAGCTTCTCCACCTCCTCTTCGATGCTGGAGGTGACCGCCGAGTTGCCGATGTTGGCGTTGATCTTCACCAGGAAGTTGCGGCCGATGATCATGGGCTCCGCTTCCGGGTGGTTGATGTTGCTGGGGATGATGGCGCGACCGGCGGCCACTTCATCGCGCACGAACTCGGGGGTGATGTTCTGGGGCAGTCTGGCGCCAAAGCCCTGACCCGGATGCTGGGTGCGCAGGAGCTCGGAGCGCACTCGCTCGCGGCCCATGTTCTCGCGGATGGCGATAAATTCCATCTCGGGGGTGACGATGCCTTGGCGGGCATAGTGCAGCTGGGTGACCCGGCGGCCCGGCTTGGCGCGGCGGGCGCTCGGCAAATGTTCGAAACGCAGGTGATCCAGCCCCTCGTCCGCCAGCCGCTCCTGAGTGAAGGTGGAGCTCAGCCCGTCCAGCGCGTCGGTGTCAGCACGCTCCAGCACCCAGGCTTCGCGCAGGCGCGGCAGACCGCGGCGCACGTCGATGGGGGCGGCCTCTTCCCCATAGGGGCCCGAGGTATCGTAAACCGGCACCGGCTCGTTGGGCTCGAACTGGGGAGCCTCCTTGGTGCCGCCGACGAAGGTGTCGGCCAACTGGATCTCCCGCAGAGGCACACGGATGTCGGGGCGAGAACCCTGGATAAAGATACGGCGGGAATTGGGGTGAGCCATCCCCTTCAGGTTGTCGATAAAGGTCTGGGCGCTGGAGCGCTGCTCGCGGCGGCTGGATTTGGTGGTATCAGAAACATTGGTAGACATAGCAAAACTCACATTAACTGGTTGAAGTTATGGGTGTTTGCTTGTCTGGAGTTCGAGGAGAAGATGAACTTGCGGCGGGGTGTGCTGGGGGGAGTGAGCCGGGCATGGATCTTCCCTGCTCTGCCGTCCCGGTGTTTCCCTAGTCTGGAAACCCGGCGCCCTAAGGACAACCGGACGGGACAACCTCCCCCTGTGCGCCTGTGCCAGCCAGAGGCGGTCTGCCTCTGGCTGGCGGGAAGGTGTGCCTTCCCCGGCGCGGTAACCCGCAAGTTACCCTTGTTTCCCTTCGCAGGTCTTAACCTGATCAGGTTCCACGGATCCCGAATTAACGGTCTCAGCTTAGCGTCGTTCGACGGTCAGCACTCCGACAAGATGTGCGCCAGTATAAGTGGGGAAATTTAAAGTACAAGCCATTAACAAGGGGAAAGGGAGAGAGGTCTCACTCTTCGGCGTCGAGGGGATCCTCGGGGTCAGGAATGAGGATATCGGTGAGGCGGCCCTCTTCATCCCGGCTCAGCACCAGGCGGCGACCCGGTTGCAGATCGGCGGCGCTGCCGTTGATCCAGCGAGTGTCAGCATCAAACACCAGCACACCGAGATCCTGTAGCAGCAATGCCTGCTGATTATGGGTGAGCAGTCGATCCTCCGCCCGCCGCCAGCTGGCCCCGAGCGCCGGATCCGGCGCCCCGTCGAGCACCCGGATCGTCTCGGCGACGCCGTAGCGGCTCTGGATCGCGAGGTGCATACCGGGCACGAGCCCGTCCGGCTGCGCCACGCCGTGCAGTTCGGCACTGCCGAGCTCCAGCTCAGCCCCCTGGAATTGCAGGCGCACCCCGTCGTTGTGCTCCAGCTCCACCAGCCAGAGCTCGGCGTCGTCGGCAAGGGTGCAGAAGGGCAACAGCAGCAGGCAGAGTGCGGTTCGGGTCATGGCAGGCGGTCCGGGGTCACGGGGTGAGGTTTAACTATGGCCCCGGACGGGCAATTTTTCCCGGTCCTCCCTGACCGGTCAGTCATCCTCCCGGCACTGGCTCAGGCGCATGCCGTCAAACTTGCACTCCAGCTCCAGCCAGCGTCCCTCGAACGGGGAGAGGCTCCCATCCGAGGTGACATAACCCCAGATCCGTCCCCCTTCCACCGGCCCTTCCAGTTCCATCTCGTCCTCCTCTTCCAGCGCCTCCACCTCGCGAACGAGCCGCCGCGCCCCTGCCGCCGTCTCCTGCACGACCCCTTCCAGATCGACCCAGGTCCCACCGAGATCATCCTCATCCAGGCCATCCTTGAAGCGGGTGCGCTCATCGATCACGAAGGGAATGCCGTTGACCATCAACTGGCCAAGCTGCCAGGTGGTGCGGCCCGTGAGCTTGAACTCGGCCGCCTGCACCAGACCAAAAGGCAATAGAATCAATAACCAGAAGGCGCGGAGAGACTTCTTCATCGGGGATCCTCGGGGTTACACTGGCACACAGGATGACCCATCCGGTGTGAAATGGCCGTGAAATAGCGGCACAGACCAGGAGATCAGAGCATGAAAATACTGGTGGTGGAAGACAGTCCCCAGGTGGCGGAGACCATCATGGACTATCTGGCGCTGGCCGGGCACAGGGTGGACTGCGCCTATCATGGCCAGGCCGCGCTGCAACTGCTGGCCCAGGAGCGCTTCGACGTCATCATCATGGACGTCATGATGCCGCGCCTCGACGGCCTGCGTACCGTGGAGCGGCTGCGTGCGGACGGCATCGCGACCCCGGTGCTCTTTCTCACCGCCCGTGACAGCCTGGAGGACAAGCTGGCAGGCTTTCGGGCGGGGGGCGACGACTATCTGGTCAAGCCGTTCGCCATGGAGGAGCTGGAGGTGCGCCTGGAGGCCCTCAGCCTGCGTGGCCCCAGAGGGGACATGGGCGTGCTCTGCTTTGGCGATCTGACGGTGGATCCCGCCAGCGGCCGCGCCACCCGCGCCGGGGTGGAGCTCAAACTCGGCAAGATCCCGTTCCAGATCCTCACCCTGCTGGTGAAGCGCGCGCCCCAGCTGGTGACGCGCCAGGAGGTGCTCGACACCGTCTGGGGCGACGAGGAGCCCGACTCCGACGCCCTGCGCAGCCACATCTATGCCCTGCGCAGCGCCCTCGACAAGCCCTTCCCCACCCCCATGCTGGAGACCCTGCACGGCCAGGGCTACCGGCTGGTGACCCCATGACGAACCCGACGCCGCCCCTTGCCTCCGGCCTGCCGAGCCTGCGCCGGCGCCTGGTGCTGGCGCTGGGAGGGGCCGGTCTGCTGCTGCTGGTGATCCTGAGCCTGCTGATGGTGGTGGCCGAGAACAAGATGGAGGAGCTGAGCCTGCGCCACTGGCTGGAGGCGGAGGCAACCCGCTATGACGACGACTGGTTGCGCCTCGGGATGGCGGCCCCCGCCCCCAGCCCGCGCCAGTTCTCCAGCTACTGGACAGAGGCGGGCCGCCTGCCCGCCTGGCTCAAGGCCTACCAGAGCCCCGGCTTCTTCGAGCATCAGCTGGGCCGGGAAGACAAGCACTTCCTGGTACGCGCCCACCCCTCGGGTCAGGGGCTGCTCTATCTGGTGTTCAACGACGATGCGGACGACTACCTCGACCCTTACGAAGCCAAGCTGCATCTGGTGACCCGCCTCATCGGCCTGGCCCTGCTGCTGGGGAGCCTCGCCTTCGGCATCTGGCTGGTGCGTCACATCACCAGGCCGCTGGAGCGGCTGCGCCAGCGGGTCGCCCACCTCACCCCGGATCAGGGGGACTTCGTGCCCGATGCCCCCTGGCAGGAGCTGAGAGAGATAGAGCAGGCGCTGCTGGCGGGCAAGCACGAGGTGGCCGCCGTGTTTGCCCGTGAACAGGAGTTCAGCCGCTTTGCCAGCCACGAGCTGCGCACCCCCAACATGGTGATCCAGGGATCCGCGGCCCTGCTCGGCAAGGTGAATGACCTGCCCGCCCCGGCAGCCCGCGCCGTCAGCCGCATCCGCGCCGCCGCCGACGAGATGGCCCTGCTCACCGAAACCTTCCTGCTGCTGGGACGCAAGGAGGCCGTGGAGCGCCCGCCCCAGCAGGTGGCGCCGCTCATTCGCCGGGAGCTGACCCGCCTCGCCCCCCTGCTGCAACGGGAGACGCTGGACATTCGCCTGCAACTGGACGAGGAGAGCAAGGTGCATGCCCCCCTCTCCCTGCTCGCCATCGCCCTCGGCAACCTCTTGAAAAACGCCCTGAGCTACGCCGAGGGGCACATCGAGATCACCCTGCACGAGCAGGTGCTCACCATCAGCAACCCCACCGCCGCCGCGCCGGATCAGATCCTCGGCTACGGCTGCGGCCTCACCATCATCCAGCGCATCTGCGAGAAGCTGGGCTGGCAGATTGAGACCCACCTGGTGGATGGGGTCTTCAGCGCCCGGCTGGTGATGATCCCCGGCGCCCCCGGGGCGGCATAGCCCCCTCATCCCCGGCCCTTCTCCCCGGCTGTTCAACACAACGGGAGAAGGGAGACACTTCCCGGCAAGCCCGCTGCCTTCCAGCCCACCCGCCAGATAGCAACAAGGCGCCCGAGGGCGCCCTGTGTTTACCTGTCTGACACTCGTTTGGGACTCATTCCGCCGGCTTGTGCTTGCGGCTCGCCTTGAGCTCGAGGAACTCGATGATCTTGCCCGCCACGTCCTTACCGGAGGCAGCTTCCACCCCCTGCAGGCCGGGGGAGGAGTTCACCTCCAGCACCAGCGGGCCGCGGGCGCTACGCAGAATATCCACCCCGGCCACGTCCAGCCCCATGATCTTGGCGGCCTGCACGGCGGTGGCACGCTCTTCCGGCGTGATCTTGATGGCTTCGGCGGTGCCGCCCCGGTGCAGGTTGGAGCGAAACTCCCCCGGCTGGGCCTGGCGGCGCATGGCGGCCACCACCTTGCCGTTGACCACCAGGCAGCGGATATCGGCGCCGTTGGCCTCGCGGATGTACTCCTGCACCAGGATGTTGTTGTTGGTCTGGATAAAGGCCTCGATGACGCTCTCGGCGGCCTTCTGGGTCTCGCACAGCACCACGCCAATCCCCTGGGTGCCCTCCAGCAACTTCACCACCAGGGGGGCGCCCCCCACCATGGTGATGAGATCCGGTACGTCGTGGGTGCTGTGGGCATAGCCGGTCACCGGCAGGCCGATGCCGTGACGGGAGAGCAGCTGCATGGCGCGCAGCTTGTCCCGGGAGCGGGAGATGGCCACCGAGCTGTTGAGAGCCATGGTGCTCATCATCTCGAACTGGCGCAGCACGGCGGTGCCATAGAAGGTGATGCTGGCACCGATGCGCGGGATCACTGCGTCATAGCTCTCCAGCTCCCGTCCTTCGTAATGGATGGAGGGGCTGTGGGAGGCGATGTTCATGTAGCAGCGCAGGGTGTCGAGCACCTCGACCTGATGCCCACGGGCCCGGGCCACCTCGACCAGACGGCGGGTGGAGTAGTTGTTGGGCTCACGGGATAAAATGGCAATATTCATGGAAATGGCAGACCTGATAATCGGACTGGAGAGTATAAGGTGCCATGAACGACTGGCAACGCCAATCCTTTCCCCTCACCATGCGCGGTTCTGCAAGAACAGGCAAAAACCGAGAGTGCCGCACTCAAGAACGGACCAAAGCCAGGGACCGTTCTGCAAGACGGCGCCAGCCACCAGCCCTCATGCCGGATGGCGCACAACGACGTCAATGGGGGCCGCGCAGCCCTTGTTGCAACTCAAGCAGCAGGGCGACCTCCTGCAAACGGCGCGCCGTGGTGCCGACCCAGCCTCCCAAAGGCACGGGGGCCAGCAGAGTCTGGGCGATGCAGTGGCGATAGAGGGGCCCCTCATGTTGCCAGCCCCGCATCCCGTCGACGTCGTGATGGTGCAACCACTCCAGGTTGCCGCAGCGAAGCAGCTCGATGCGCCGCCCGTCTTTGAAGTGCAGGCAAAGCCCCTTCTTCTCCACCCCGGGACCGGCATACTTGTCGAGCCAGAGGGTCAGGGGCACCCCTGCCGCCTCGCCACGCAGGCAGGCTCGCCCCTCGGCGGTCTCCAGATCCCCGCGCCGGATGGGCTGCCCCAGCCGGTCGCAGACGCCCTCCGCGATCAGGTGCAGGCGGTCGTCCCCACCCAGGGCCACCAGCAGTTCCCGGACCATCGCCAGCAGATGGGTGCCGATGTCGAGGATCACTCCGTCTGGATGGCGCAGGACCCGCCTATCCGGCTCCCCGGTGGCGAAGTTGAGGGCATAGGGATGCCCTGCCTCGTCCAGGCCGCAGGGTTCCAGCAAAAAGCCCTCCACCGCGCTGATATCGGCGAGGGTGGCCAGTCCGACCCCGGCGCCCTCTGGTTCCCGAGGCTGCCAGCCTTCATCCAGTTTGCCGCTCAGCAGCAACTGCTGGACGGCATTGCGGGCCATCCAGTGATCCAGCGCCAGCACCCTGGCCGCGACCTCGGGGTCCGCCAGCAGGGCGTGCAGACGATCGTGCTGGGCCAAGGTGGCCACCACGGGTTTCTCCACCAGGATGAGGGGAATGGCGCTGGCCAGTGCCTGTTCCAGCACGGGCAGATGCAGCAGGGAAGGCGTGGCGATCACCAGCCGATCCAGGGGTTCGGCCAGCAGGGCTTCCAGGGTCGGGGCGGACATGACGCCGGGCAGGGTGATGGCGGGATCAAAACCCCATATCTTGGGATTTTCCGCCAGTGCGGCGAGTGCAGGCAGATAGGCTGTCTGCACCACGGCCCCCAGACCGACAAATCCAATCTTCATGGCAACCTCGATATGGCGTGCGTACCCGGCGTCTGCCCCGCACCGCGTGAGGCGGGGCAGACGGGGATCAATGCAGGTTGGGCCCCAGCCAGCGTTCGGCCTCTGCCAGGGTCATCCCCTTGCGCATGGCGTAGTCTTCCACCTGATCCTGCTGGATCTGGGCCACGGCGAAATATTTGCTCTCGGGGTGGGAGAAGTACCAGCCGGATACCGCCGCCCCCGGCCACATGGCGTAGGACTCGGTGAGCTGCATGCCGATGGCCTGCTCCACGTCCAGCAGCTCCCAGATGCTCCCCTTCTCGGTGTGCTCCGGGCAGGCCGGGTAGCCCGGCGCCGGACGTATCCCCTGGTAATTTTCACGAATAAGCTCTTCGTTGCTGAGCGCCTCGTCCGGGGCATAGCCCCAGTGCACCTTGCGCACCTGCTCGTGGAGGTATTCGGCAAAGGCCTCGGCGAGGCGATCGCACACCGCCTGGATGAGAATGGCGTTGTAGTCGTCGTGGTCCGCCTTGTAGGCCTTGGCGATGGCCTCCTCGCCGATGCCGCCGGTCACCGCGAAGGCGCCGATCCAGTCGGGCTTGCCGCTCTCTTTCGGCGCCACATAGTCCGCCAGACAGTAGTTGGGGAAGCCCTGCTTCTCGCTCTGCTGGCGCAGGTGGTGCAGCACTTTTTTCACTTCAGTGCGGGACTCGTCGGTGTAGACCTCGATGCTGTCCCCCACGGCGTTGGCGGGGAACAGGCCGACGATGCCGGCGCAGCGCACGCTCTGATCCTTCTCCAGCTGGTCCAGCATGGCGTTGGCGTCGGCGTAGAGGCGCGTCGCCTCCTCCCCCACGACTTCATCCTCCAGAATGCGGGGGAACTTGCCCGCCAGCTCCCAGCTGAGGAAAAACGGCGTCCAGTCGATGTAGGGGCGCAGCACCGAGATGGGCACGTTTTCGAAGGTCTGCACGCCGGGCTCCCGGGGCGCCGGGGGCTCATAGCCCACCCAGTCCAGCTGATGGCGGTTGGCCCGGGCATGGGCCAGGCTGACCGGCTTGGAGCGCGGCTGCTTGCGGGCATGCTGATCCCGTGCAATCTCGTACTCCTTGTCGATGCGGGCGACGAAGGCGGGCTTGAGCTCCGGGCTCAGCAGGCTCTGGGCCACCCCCACGGCGCGGGAGGCGTTGGAGACATAGACCACGGGCTCGGAGTAGTTCTGCTCTATCTTCACCGCGGTGTGGGCCTTGGAAGTGGTGGCACCGCCGATGAGCAGCGGCAGCTTGAACCCCTGACGCTCCATCTCCTTTGCTACGTGCACCATCTCGTCCAGGGACGGAGTGATGAGGCCCGACAGGCCGATGATGTCGGCGTTCACTTCCCGGGCCGTCTTGAGGATGGTCTCGCAGGAGACCATGACCCCGAGATCCACGATCTCGAAGTTGTTGCACTGGAGCACCACCCCGACGATGTTCTTGCCGATGTCGTGCACGTCACCCTTGACGGTGGCCAGCACGATTTTGCCGTTGCTGGAGCCGCCGGACTTCTCCGCCTCGATGTAGGGTTGCAGGTAGGCCACCGCCCGCTTCATCACCCGGGCCGACTTCACCACCTGGGGCAGGAACATCTTGCCGGCGCCGAACAAATCGCCCACCACGTTCATGCCATCCATCAGCGGCCCCTCGATGACGTGCAGCGGCTTCTCGGCCTGGGCGCGCGCCTCCTCGGTATCCTCCTCGATGAAATCAGTGATCCCCTTGACCAGGGCGTGTTCGAGCCGCTTGCCCACCGGCCAGCTGCGCCACTCCTGATCCCGCGGATCCTCCGCCTGGGCACCCGCGCCGCGATACTTCTCTGCGATGGCCAGCAGCGCCTCGGTGGCGTTGTCGTTGAGGTTCAGCACCACCGCCTCGACCTTCTCTTTTAGATCGCTCGGGATGTCTTCGTAGATGGCAAGCTGGCCCGCGTTGACGATCCCCATGTCCATGCCGTTCCTGATGGCGTGGTAGAGGAAGACAGCGTGGATGGCTTCGCGCACCGGCTCGTTGCCACGGAAGGAGAAGGAGACGTTGGAGACGCCGCCGGAGATCATGGCGTGGGGCAGGTGCGTTTTGATGTCCTTCACCGCCTCGATGAAGTCCACCGCGTAGTTGTTGTGCTCGTCGATGCCGGTCGCCACCGCGAAGATGTTGGGGTCGAAGATGATGTCTTCCGGCGGGAAGCCGACGCGGTCCACCAGAATGCGGTAGGCGCGCTGGCAGATCTCGAACTTGCGGGCCCGGGTATCGGCCTGGCCCACCTCGTCGAACGCCATGACGATGACGGCGGCGCCGTAGCGGCGCAGCAGTTTCGCCTGCTCGATGAATTTGTCCTCCCCCTCCTTCATGGAGATGGAGTTGACCACCGGCTTGCCCTGCACGCACTTGAGGCCCGCCTCCAGCACCTCCCACTTGGAGGAGTCGATCATCACCGGCACCCGGGCGATGTCCGGTTCCCCGGCGATGAGGTTCAGGAAGCGCACCATGGCCGCCTCGGCGTCCAGCATCCCCTCATCCATGTTGATGTCGATGATCTGGGCGCCGTTTTCCACCTGCTGCTTGGCCACATCCAGGGCCTCGTCGTAGAGCCCTTCTTTTATCAAGCGCTTGAACTTGGCCGAGCCGGTGACGTTGGTCCGCTCACCCACGTTCACGAACATGGAGTCCGCCGTGATGATGAGAGGCTCCAGGCCCGACAACCGACAGGCCACCGGCAGATCCGGCAGGGCGCGGGGTGTGATGCCCGCCACGGCGTCCGCCATGGCGCGGATGTGGGTCGGGGTGGTGCCGCAGCAGCCGCCCACCAGGTTGAGGAAGCCGCTTTGGGCCCACTCGCGGATATGCTCCGCCATCTCGACCGCGTCCAGATCGTACTCGCCAAACGCATTGGGCAGACCGGCGTTGGGGTGGGCGCTGACATGGGTCTCGCTGATGCGGGACAGCTCCTCCACGTATTGGCGCAGCTCGTCCGGCCCCAGCGCACAGTTGAGGCCGAAGGAGACCGGTTTGACGTGGCGAAGGGAGTGGTAGAAGGCCTCGGTGGTCTGGCCCGAGAGAGTACGACCGGAGGCGTCCGTGATGGTGCCGGAGATCATCACCGGCAGGCTGTAACCCAGCTCCTCGAACACCAGGTCCACCGCGAAGGCGGCCGCCTTGGCGTTGAGGGTGTCGAAGATGGTCTCGATCAGGATGATGTCGGCACCGCCCTCGATGAGGGCGTGGGTCGATTCGGTGTAGGCGGCCACCAGCTCGTCATAGGTGACGTTGCGCTTGCCCGGGTCGTTCACGTCCGGCGAGATGGAGGCGGTACGGTTGGTGGGACCCAGAACCCCTGCCACAAAGCGCGGCTTGGCTGGGTCTTTGGCCGTCCACTCGTCCGCCACGGCGCGGGCCAGGCGGGCTGCCTCCCGGTTTATCTCGGCCGAGAGCGCTTCCATCTCGTAGTCCGCCATGGCGATGCGGGTGGCGTTGAAGGTGTTGGTCTCGAGGATGTCGGCCCCGGCGGCACAATACTGGTCGTGGATCTCGCGAATGACGGCGGGACGGCTCAACACCAGCAGGTCGTTGTTGCCCTTGATGTCGGTATGCCAGTCGGCAAACCGCTCCCCCCGATAGTCCGCCTCACCGAGTTTGTAACCCTGGATCATGGTGCCCATGGCCCCGTCGATGATCAGGATCCGCTCCTTGAGACAGGCTTCCAGCCTGGTTGTGACATCCGCTTTCTTGTTCGACTCTCTGCTCGACACCGCTCGTACCCCTTACATCCATGCAACTGCGTGATGCCCATCCTAGCAGCAATCAAATTAAATGGAAATCTAGCCGTCTATCTGTCCATGACAACGATTAAATATAACCATAAATAGGTAATGAGCATGATCTAACCCGGGAGTACCCTATGCCCGTCCTCAAGAGGGATACGTGCTTGCTGTTTACCAAAGAGAAAAATAACTATGAGCGTCTACTACACACTCTGCTTCCTGGCAGCGTTGGCGATCTTCATCGCCTTTGCCAACCAGTATGTTGTGAAGATCCAGACCACCATCGCCATCACTGCGGGCTCCATGCTGATCTCCGCGCTGCTGGTGCTGTTTGGCAAACTGGGTTGGTTCAATCTGGAGCCTCTCGCCATCAAGACCATGGAGAGCATCGACTTCCAGAACTTCCTGTTGAAGGGGATCCTGGGCTTCCTGCTGTTCGCCGGCGGGCTTGGCATCAACCTCAAGGCGTTGCGTAGCCAGAAGTGGGAAATCACCATTCTGGCCATAGCCGCCACCCTGCTCTCCACCTTCCTCATCGGCTACGGCTTCTGGTTCATCGCCAAGCTGCTGGGCTGGGATGTGCCACTGGTCTACTGCATGTTGTTCGGTGCCCTGATCTCCCCCACCGACCCCATCGCCGTACTGGCCATCGTCAAAAAGATGAAGGCGCCACCCCAGATCGCCATCCAGATCGAGGGGGAATCCCTGTTCAACGACGGTGTCGGTCTGGTCATCTTCGCCACCGTGTTTGCCGTGGCCTTTGGCGGCGTGGAGCCCACCTTCGGCAGCGTGGCCGGTCTGTTCCTGCATGAGGCTCTCGGCGGCATCCTGTTCGGGGCCGTGCTGGGTCTCATCGCCCACGTGATGATCAGCGCCACCGACGACGGCTCCCTGGAGCTGCTGCTGACCCTCTGCATCCCGACCGCGGGCTTCGCCTTCGCCAACATGATCGGCGTCTCCGGCGCCCTGGCCATGGTGGTGACCGGCATCATGATCGGCAACTGGACCCGTCATTCCGGCTTCTCCGAGCAGAGCCAGCACCACCTGGATCACTTCTGGGAGTTGATGGATCAGTTCCTCAACGCCCTGCTGTTCCTGCTGATCGGTCTGGCACTGGTGCTGCTGGACCTCGACTGGCGCGACTGGATCCTGCTGGTCATCGCGGTGCCGCTCTGCCTGGCTGCCCGCTTCATCAGCGTCTCCCTGCCCTATGTGGCGTTCCGCAAGTTCCGCAGCTACAACACCTTCTCGGTGCGCATCCTCACCTGGGGCGGCCTGCGTGGCGGCCTGGCCATGGCCATGGCCCTGGCACTGCCATCCGGTGTCATGATGATCCCGGAGCACAACGTCGATCTGCGCCAGGTGATCCTGGTGATGACCTACTCGGTGGTGATGTTCTCCATCGTGGTACAGGGCATGACCATTACCCCCATGATCACCGCCGCCAAGAAGGCCTGTGGCAACGCCTGAGCCCGTCCCTGACCGGCAATGAAAAGGGCTCCCTCGGGAGCCCTTTTGCCATCCCCGTGGCAGTGAAAAACAGGGAATGACTGGGTGAACGCACAATTAGTGTTTGCTTTTTACACATTTCGAGGAGAGAATGCGCGCCGGCTAGTTAATCAGCCCTGATTATGTTCGCAATGCTTCACCTCACGATGAATCCTGCCAGTACCCGCATAACCTTCTTCTGATTTACTCGCCTTGAGAACCGTTCAGGCTGTCTGCCTGCGTTGCCCGGCTCTCACGGTGCAGACCCGATCTGCCCACTCCCAAGTAGCATCATGCATCCGCATGGTCCTTGGCGCCTTCCTTGAAAGTGCAGACGCCCCTGAACCGGGCTGGGTATTCCTGCGCGCTCGTCCGCCATCGTGCTGACCGCGCCCATTGACCTGACATTTGCCAATACAAGGAGCAAACACTTAATTTATATAGAGAAATACCATGATGAAACACGTACAGATACGCAAACCCCTGCGTCGCAGCAAACCCATCAACCTGCCCGTGCAAGAGCACGACGACGATGCGTTCCTGATCCAGTTCAGCACCCGCTTCAGCGGCGGCTTCGCCATCTCCTGTGATGGTATCGCCGGCGAGTTCTCCATCGAAGAGCTCAACTGACTTTGCCTACCCAGGCAGCGCCCGATGCAGACAGGCCGCAACTCACGGCGGCCTCCTTGCCTGACGTCATAGTCTGCATGGCCCCGCTCCCAGAGCGGTGGCTAGACCCCGCAAGTCTCCTTGTCCGGCGCCTCCAGCAGCAGGCACTCCTCCTCGCCGGCCCCCAACCTGACCCGTTTGCCCTGACTCAGCCCCAGCTTGGCGAGTAACCGGACCGAGCGCTCATTGCCCGGAGTGACGATGGCGACCACCCGCTCGATGCCGAGCCGTTCGCGGCCATCTGCCATGGCCGCCCGCGCGGCTTCGATGGCATAGCCCAGGCCGCGCCAAGCGGGCAGGAAAGCATAGCCGATGTCTTCACAGGGCAGGGTATCGCGCTTGATCAGACCGCAGATGCCGAGCCTGGCCCCGTCTTCCCGCCGCACCACCAGATAGAGTCCGTGACCGTGGCGGGCATAGCTGACCGCAGGCCCCTGCTGGATGTAGTTTTCGGCATCCGCCAGGGTACGCACCCCGCGATCGCCGATGTAGCGGTGAAAATCACCATCGTTGAGCAGTTCGAGAATGAAGGGGGCATCGACAACGGTCAGTTCGCGCAGTTCCAGGTGCTCGGAGAGGATCATGGCATGGGCTCGTTCGGCAGAGAGAGTGTCCAAGACTGCTCCCGCCCCGCCCCCTTGGCAAGTCCCGGACGATATTTTCGCCCCCGGGAGCCGCGTCCCCGCTATACTGCCCACCCCATGGAACAGGCAGGAGAACGGCCATGACCGATACCCCCGAATTTTTTGATGAAGAGACACTGCTGGAGATGGTGGAGAACCAGCTCGCCGAGGGCCACCCCCTCCAGGTGAAAGCCACCCTGATGCGCCTGGTGATGAAGGGCACCCCGCGGGAAGAGGCGCTGCAATACATCGCCTGCGCCCTGGGCGCCGAACTCATGGCTATGGAGGCCGAACAGGGCCCCTTCAACCTCGTCCGTTACGGCGAGTTCCTCGACAGCCTGCCCGAGATGCCCTGGGCCGAATGACCCGGGCCGATTAGGCAAGCCCCGGCGCCAGCCATTATCATTACCGCCACCACCAATGACGGGAGTATGGGGATATGCGCTGGCAAGATCGCCGTGAGAGCAACAATGTGGAAGACCGACGCCAACAAGGCGGCGGCAACGGGGGCGGCGGCCTGCCCATCGGTGGCAAGGGGCGTCTGATCCTGCTGGTGGTGGTCATGGTGGCGGGGTACTACGGCGTGGACCTCGGCCCCCTGCTGCAGGATCCGGCCCCGCAGAGCCAGCCCCAGCGTCAGAACTCGTCCCAGGCTGCCAACGATCCCCTCGCCCGCTTCACCTCGGTGATGCTCGCCTCCACGGAGGACGCCTGGGGTGAGATGTTCCAGCAAAGCGGCAACCACTATCAGGCCCCCAGACTGGTGCTCTATCGCGGTGCGACCCGCACCGGCTGCGGCCAGGGGCAGTCGGTGATGGGGCCCTTCTACTGTCCGGCCGACAGCACCGTCTACATCGATCTCTCCTTCTATCAGGACATGCGCGACAAGCTGGGGGCCGACGGCGACTTCGCCCAGGGCTATGTGATCGCCCACGAGGTGGGCCACCACGTGCAGAACCTGCTCGGTATCTCCACCAAGGTGCGCCAGCAGCAACAGGGGCTGAGCCAGGTTGCCCAGAACCGGTTGTCGGTCAAGCTCGAACTGCAGGCGGACTGCTTCGCCGGGGTCTGGGGCCACTACATGGAAAAAGAGCAGGTGCTGGAGCGTGGCGATCTGGAAGAGGCGCTCAATGCCGCCCAGGCCATCGGCGACGACAGGTTGCAGCAGCAGGGTCAGGGCCGGGTCGTTCCCGACAGCTTCACCCACGGTACCTCGGCCCAGCGCCTCGCCTGGTTCAAACGCGGTTTTGACAGCGGCAAGCCCGCCAGTTGCGACACCTTCGCCGCCCGCTGAAGGGGACAAACGCAAAGGGGCCGATTCCTCACGGAACCGGCCCCTTTCCTTTCTCACCCGAGGGGGTCTTCCCTCATTCGGGATCCTCCGCCAGCAGATCGGTGAAGACGAAGCCGTCCCGCAGCACCGTTTCCCCCACCCGGATGGGCAAGGGATGCAGGAACATGGGGCCGTCCCAGGCCAGGGTGTGGAACTCCCCGTTCTCGCCGCAGGGATCCACCCCGGCGGGCAGGGCAGCCAGGAAGGCCGAGCCGAATTCATGACCACCTAACCCGGCGTCCAGCTTGCCCGGATCCAGGGTGCAGACCCTGGCCTTGAGCCCGGCGTCGATCATCGCCTGCGCCAGCTCGGTCGTGTCGCTGCCCCAGAGCGGGAAGAGCGGCGTGATGCCGGTCCCCGCCAGTTGCCGCTCCCGATAGGCGCGCACATCCTCAAGAAAGAGATCCCCGAACGCCATGTGGTAAATGTCCTTGGCCTGCACATCGGCGATGAAGCCCGTCATGATGCGCCCATACTCCTCGTTACTGCAGGGCCAGGGCAGGTCGATGGTGGTCAGCGGCAAGCCCACACACTCAGCCTGTGCCAGCAGCAACTGCTTGCGCACCCCGTGCATGGCCACCCGCTCGAACGCCTGGTTGAGGCTGGTGAACAGCCCCACCACCTCGATGGCCGGATCCTGGCGCAGGCGATGCAAGGCCCAGGCGCTGTCTTTTCCGCTGCTCCAGGAGAGCAGTACCTTTTTCTTCGTCATGATCTCTCCAGCTACTTGCCGCACCGTGCTGCAAGACAGTGTTGCGAATTGTGCGATTTACATTGCGGGACACAAAAGCATACCCTCGTGGGTGAGCGTATCCCCGCAGCACACCGGGGAGAATAACTAAAAAAACGATGGGAAACATAAGGATATGAGTAAAGTCAGCACATCGCACGACCACGGTCGCCCCCTCAATCGACAGGATTACAAGACCCTGAGCCTGGCGGCGCTGGGCGGCGCCCTCGAATTCTACGACTTCATCATCTTCGTCTTCTTCGCCGTGGTCATCGGCGAGCTGTTCTTCCCGGCCGACATTCCCGAGTGGCTGCGCCAGTTCCAGACCTTCGGCATCTTCGCCGCCGGCTACCTGGCCCGCCCCCTGGGGGGCATCATCATGGCCCACTTTGGCGATCTCATCGGCCGCAAGCGGATGTTCACCCTCAGCATCATCCTGATGGCCTTGCCGACCCTGCTGATCGGCCTGTTGCCCACCTACGCCGTGCTCGGCATCGCCGCCCCCCTGCTGTTGCTGCTGCTGCGGATCCTGCAAGGGGCCGCCATCGGCGGGGAAGTCCCCGGTGCCTGGGTCTTCGTGGCCGAACACGTGCCCGCCCGCCGGGTCGGTGTCGCCTGCGGCACCCTCACCGCGGGGCTGACCGCCGGCATCCTGCTCGGCTCCCTGGTGGCGACCGCCATCAACCGTGGCATGAGCCCGGGGGATGTGAGCGACTGGGGCTGGCGTCTGGCCTTCGTGCTCGGCGGCGTGTTCGGCATCGTCGCCATGTACCTGCGCCGCTGGCTGCACGAGACTCCGGTCTTCGCCGAGATGCAGGCCAACAAGTCCCTGGCCGAGGAGCTGCCCCTCAAGACGGTACTGCGTGAACACAAGGGCAGCGTCGTCGTCTCCATGCTGCTGACCTGGCTGCTCTCCGCCGGCATCGTAGTGGTGATCCTGATGACCCCGACCTATCTGCAGAAGGTCCACGGCATCAGCCCGGCCGATGCCCTGACCGCCAACTCCCTGGCCATCGTCGCCCTCACCCTGGGCTGCATCGTCTATGGTCGCCTGATCGATGCCATCGGCAGCGGCCCTACCTTCATCCTGGGCTCCCTGCTGCTGGCCGGCGCCACTTACTCCTTCTACCACAGCCTGGCAGCCGGCACGGATCAGCTGGTGCCCCTCTACATGCTGGCGGGCTTTGCGGTGGGGATCGTCGGCGCCGTGCCCTACGTCATGGTCAATGCCTTCCCGCCGGTGGTGCGCTTCTCCGGGCTGTCGTTCTCCTACAACGTGGCCTACGCCATCTTCGGCGGCCTCACCCCCATGCTGGTCACCCTCTGGATGAAGGAGGACGTGCTGGCCCCCTCCCACTATGTGGTCAGCCTGGCCGCCCTCGGTTTCGTGCTCGGCATCTGGCTCTGGCTGCGCCAGCGCGGCCAACGCCAGGCCACCCCGCAGGCCGCCTGATCCTTCCCAAGCAAGCCCCGCACTGTCGGGGCTTGTTCTTTGCGGATATCATCGACCGGGTGGCGGTCCGCTGCGGACCTGCCAGCTCACCCCAATCCGTCCACCTGCCCGAGGTCCACTATGTTCTTCCAGGTCATCTTTCTCGCCTTGCTGGCCCTGCTGCCCATGGTCAACCCGCCCACCACGGCCACCCTGCTGCTGGGACTGAGCAAGGGCATGTCCCGCGAGCACATCCGCCGCCAGATCAACATGGCCGCCCTCTATCTGTTCGCCACCCTGTGCGTCAGCTTCTTCATCGGATCCTCCATCCTGGATCTGTTCGGGATCTCCATTCCCGGCCTGCGCCTGGCCGGTGGCCTCATTATCGCCTTCATCGGCTTTCGCATGCTCTTCCCCTCGCCGAACCAGTCTGCCGGGGTCGAGGCCAACCAGAATATCGCCTTCGTGCCCCTCACCATGCCCAGCATGTGCGGACCCGGCACCATGGCGCTGGTGATCAGCGGCGCGGCCCAGATCGCCGAGCTGCCGGCCGAGGCCGATCGCGTCGTCATCTATGCCGCCATGGTCACCGCCTTCGCCCTGATGAGCCTGATCAGCTGGGGTGTGCTCAAGCTGGCAGATCCCGTGTGCAAGATCCTGGGTGCCACCGGCATCGACGCCATGACACGCATCATGGGTTTCCTGCTGGTGTGCATGGGTATGCAGTTCTGCATCAACGGCGTCAAGGAGGTGGCGCAGGATCCCGTCTTCCATGGCCAGGTGATGGAACAACCCGCTGCCGCCTTGCCGTCCCATGCCGGATCCACCGCCTTCGATCATCTCGCCGTGCCGCGCCAGCCCTGATTGAAAACGGTGTCATTTTTCGTGCAAATCCCTCCTGATCTTGCGCCTGATCATATTGCCTTCATCTTGATGGGGTAGTCTGGTTTTTGTACAGGCAGGGTTCAGAAGGTTGCCGCTAGCGTGGCATGTGCTGAGCCCATTACTTGAGGAGATATGCAAATGGAAAAGATGCTGACCGAGATTGGAAGCTACAGCCTGTTTCATGAGTATCTGAATGTGGTCGGTGCCGCCAGCCCCGCGCTGACCCGGCTCAAGACAGGATGGGAGTTCAAGCGAAAGGATCGCCTGCTCGCCCAGATAAGGGTGGATGACCACGGCCACGCCCGCTTCTTCATCGACGCCCGCGCCATTTCGGTCAACTGACCCGAGCCCTTTCCCAGCCCCGGCGCCTGCTGGGGCTTTTTATTGCTTGCGCGTTCCAATAAAAACCCCGGCGCCGGGCCGGGGTTTACAAAGGTGTGTGACCTTACTGGGTGCCGCCCACGGTGAGCTGATCCAGCTTGAGGGTGGGCTGGCCGACGCCGACCGGCACGCTCTGCCCCTCCTTGCCGCAGACCCCGACCCCGCGATCCAGCGCGAGATCACGGCCCACCATGGAAACCTGGCTCATCGCCTCGGGGCCGTTGCCGATCAGGGTCGCCCCCTTGATGGGCGCGGTGATCCTGCCATCCTCGATGAGGTAGGCCTCGGAGGCGGAGAAGACGAACTTGCCGGAGGTGATGTCCACCTGACCGCCACCGAAGTTGGGGGCGTAAATGCCCTTCTTCACCGAGGCGATGATCTCCGCTGGATCGTACTGACCCGCCAACATGTAGGTGTTGGTCATGCGCGGCATCGGCAGGGCGGCGTAGGATTCGCGGCGGCCGTTGCCGGTGAGCGGTACCCCCATCAGGCGGGCGTTCTGCTTGTCCTGCAGGTAACCCTTGAGGATGCCGTTCTCGATCAGCACGTTGTAGCCCCCCGGCGTCCCCTCGTCGTCGATGGAGACAGAGCCGCGCCGACCCGGCAGGGTGCCGTCATCGACGATGGTGCAGTGTTTGGAAGCCACCTGCTCGCCGATGCGCCCGGCAAAGGCGGAGGAGCCCTTGCGGTTGAAGTCCCCTTCCAGACCGTGACCCACCGCCTCGTGCAGCAGCACACCGGGCCAGCCGGCACCGAGCACCACCGGCATGGTGCCGGCCGGGGCGTCGATGGCCTCCAGGTTGACCAGGGCCTGACGCACCGCTTCGCGCACATAGCCAAACGCCCGGCTCTCGAGCCCGTCCAGCTCGAGGAAATGGTCGTAACCGAAGCGGCCACCGCCCCCCGCGCTGCCGCGCTCACGGCGATCCCCCTTCTCGGCGATGACGGTCACCGAGAGGCGCACCAGGGGGCGCACGTCCGCGGCCAGGGTGCCATCGGTGGCGGCCACCAGGATCTCTTCATAGACCCCGCTGATGGAGGCCATCACCTGATTGATGGCGGGATCCAGACTTCTGGCGAACTTGTCCATCTGCTCCAGCAGGGCAATTTTCTGCTGCTTGTCGAGGGTCTGCAGGGGATCCAGCACCGGGTAGAGCAGGTTTGCTTCGGTGCGAGCCCACGCCTTCACCTTGCCCTGCGCACCGGCGGCGGCGATGCCGCGAGCGGCAGTCACCGACTGTTGCAGCGCCAGTAGGCTCAGCTCGTCCGAGTAGGCGAAACCGGTCTTCTCGCCGCTGACGGCGCGCACCCCCACCCCCTGATCGATGTTGTAGCTGCCATCCTTGACGATGCCGTCCTCCAGCATCCAGGACTCGTGCCAGCTGCGCTGGAAATAGAGGTCGCCGAACTCCACCTGATGGCTCATCAAGCTGCCGAGCAGCTGTTGCAGCCGCCCTTCGTCGAGATCGTTCGGGGCCAACAGGGAGGCACTAACCTGGCTCAATAGACTCAAATCTTTCTCTCCACTCTCATGCGAGATGTCGTAACGGTTAAATCCACGGCCGCGGGCTCACAACAGGCGGGCGTGTTGCAGCACCGGCATGGTGCGTTTCAATTCATCGACCAGGGCCCCATCCAGCGGCGCCAGCACAGTGCCCTGCCCCGACGCCCGACAGGCCAGCACCCGGCCCCAGGGGTCGATCACCATGCTGTGGCCCCAGGTCTGACGCCCTGTCTCGTGGGTGCCCCCCTGGTTGGCGGCCACCACGTAGCACTGGTTCTCGATGGCACGGGCCCGCAGCAGGGGCTCCCAGTGCGCCTCGCCGGTGACGGCGGTAAAGGCGGCAGGCACCAGCAGCACCCGGGCACCGGCCCGGGCCAACTGGCGGTACAGCTCGGGAAAGCGCAGATCATAACAGATAGAAAGGCCGAGGGGACCAAAGGGGGAGTCCACCAGCACAGGCTGATCACCCGGGCTGAAGGTCTCCGACTCCCGGTAGCGGCCGTGATTGTCCGCCACATCCACATCAAACAGGTGGATCTTGTGGTAGTGCCCCTTGAGCTCGCCGTCGGGATCGAACACCAGGGTACTGGTGTGGATGTGGTCGGCACCGGCGATGGCGGTGGGCATGGCCCCGGCCACCAGCCAGATGCCGTGGGATTTGGCCCAATCAGAGAGTTGCTGCTGGATTGGGCCATTTCCCAACGGCTCTGCCCCGTCCAGATACCCCTGCCGCTCGCCAAAGAGGGCGAAGTTTTCCGGCAGCAGCACCAGCAAGGGGCGCTCCCCGGGCAGACTCGCCAACTCGGCGGCGATCCGCTCCCGGTTATCCTGCCAGGTACGACCCGAAATCAACTGCATGGCGGCTAGCCACATGACGCGCTCCTTCTGTTGGGCGAGCCGTTGGCACAAGGCCTTCTCGGCTCGCAGGGCAATATCCGCACTCATCTGTTGGGCGAACCGGTGACCGGTGACACAAGGCCTCCTCGGCTCGCAGGGCAATATCCGCACTCATCTGTTGGGCGAGCCGGTGACCGGTGACAGAAGGCCTTCTCGGCTCGCGGGCAATATCCGCACTATGAGGGGTTTGGCGGCCGGGGGAAAGTCCCCCAGCCCGGCGCTGGCCCTCAGCGCTGACCCGAGCCCTGGTGCTTGGGATCGAGCAGGAAGGGGGTGACCTCCTTGGTGGGCAGGCCGGGCGCCACCGCATCCACCGCATCCTTTTGGTGCTGGTTGAGCTTGATGCGGGCGCGATCCCGCCCCGCCTCCACCAGCCTGGGGGCGTCCAGCGGGCCGGAGACCCGAAAATCGATGCGGGTCACCACGTCCACCACGGGCTCCAGCAGCTTGGAGAGGGCCAGCACATAGAGCCCGGTGATGGGGGTCAGGGAGAAGGCCGCCACCACCGGCAGGGTGCCCCCCAGGTTGGGGGAGAAGCTCAGATCAAAGTCGAGCCGCCAGCGCACCAGATCCGCGATGCCCTTGCCCCGCAGGTTGCCCGCGGCGCCCTTCATGTAGAAGTCGTTGTTCTCCACCACCCCCTGATTGACCTTGGCGGAGGCGGACATGGACTCGAAATAGAAGCCCTTGTCGAAGACGTCGCGAAAATCGAGGCGCAGCTTGCGCATCAGGGAGTCGAGGCTCAGCAGGGAGAGCAGTCGGGCCCCCTTGTCGTTGACCTCCCGCAGGGTGCCTCCCTCCAGTTGGTAGTCGGCGCTGCCCGCCAGAGTCGGCAGGCTCAGGCGGTAGGGCACGTCACGCCAGTTCAGATCCAGCGCCAGCTTGCCCGGGGCATCCCCGATGGGCGAGGTGTAGCCGAGCCGCTTGAGCAGCAGCTCGCTGTTGCGGGTCTCGAGGTTCACCCTGGCACGGGTCTGCATCTGGCTGCCACGGGCCAGCCACTCGGCGCTGCCGCGCAGGGTGCTGCCCGCCAGGCGCATCTCCAGTCCCTTGAGATCCAGCCGGTTGGCCCCGGGCAGCAGCTCCCCCTTCACCTCACCCAGGGGCAGCTCGCCGAAGCGGCAATCCACGCAACTGAAGGTGAGCCAGGGAATGGCATTCATGATGGCCCTGTCCTGGCGCTCATCGGGATCCGGGCTGAGATCGGTCCCCTTGCCGGACCAGTAGATGCGGGCAAACTTGGCATCGATGGGGCGCCCATCGGCCACCGGCACCCGCACCACCCCCATCACGTCGGGGCTGTCGATCATCACCTCGGTGGCCTGGTTCACCGGCCCCAGGGTGAAGTGCACCGCCTTGAGGCTGGCACTGCCGATGTCGGCACGGGCCAGCTGGCCATCTACCCACCACTCCTGGGGCAAGAAAGAGGGGCCCACCACCGCATTGTCACTCGGCGCCGAACCGGCCGGCAGCCACTGCTTGAGACGAGCCAGCCAGCCGGCCACGTCCGCCTGCTGCTGGTTGATGGCGAGCAGCATGGGCTTGTCCTGCATCACCCGCGCCCCGGGCTGGCCGATGTTGACCCGCACCCGGCTGAGGTAGGGGACGCCGTCGCCGTACACCAGGCGGCTCTGCATGTCGATGTCCGCCCCCAGCACGGCGCGGATGTCGGCGCTGCCATCCCGCCCACGGGCCGTCACCTTGAGGGGCAGCCGGGTACCCGCCGCCTTGGTCAGGGGCACAGGCAGATCCAGCCCCATGCCCTGCAGGTTGGAGTCCAGCGCCAGCTGGAAGCTGAACGCCTTGTTCTCGGGCAGGGTCAGCCCCAGGGTACCCGACCAGTTGCTGCGCCCCTGGAGCATCTCGAGGGCCGGTATGTCCCGGCGCTGGCGGCGGCTGTCCCACTGCCCCTGGAACTTGAGATCGGCCTGATAGCCGTGGGGCAGTTGCCGCCCCTGATAATCCAGGGTCAGCGGCTGGTTCCACAGGCTGGCCTTGAGGTTGTGAATGCGCGTCTGCTCGTTGTCATACTCGAGCGTCCCTGCGACCCCGTCGAGGGGCAGATCCAGGGAGGCGATCCTCACCTTGTTGTCCTTGAAGCTGGCTTCCCCGCTGGCCTTGACCTCCCCCTCGCCATCCAGCGGTATGTCAAGCTTCACCGTACCCTTCATGGGGCCGCGGATCTCCACCTCCCGCAGCGCCTGACCGACGGATCCCCCCAGCGGCGAGTCCTGCAAATAGTCGCTGATGGCCTTGCCCTCGCCCTCAACCTTGGCATCCACGTAGAGGTGAGCCCCTGGATAGAGGTCCGGGATCCAGGCGTGCACCGAGTCGGAGCTGGCCTTGCCGAGCTGGGTGGCGCGGCTGTTCATGTCGAGGCTGGCGTTCTGGAACAGCAGATCGATCTGCAGGTCGGTCAGCGGCTGCCAGCCCGGGAAAAACTCGTAGGTGGCCTGTTGCAGCGGCACCGCCACCTGGAAGACGCCCTTGCCGTTGTCGTAGGGGAAGTCACGGAATTCGCCGTACCAGAGCAGGTCGGCCCCCTTGGCCTTGCCCCCCTTGATGGCGCCGCTCAGGTAGCTCACCAGCCCCTCATCCATCACCGCCAGGGGGTAGTAGCGATCCGCATGGGCCGCGTTCTTGACGTCGATCCGCCCGGTCAGGGCGAGGAAGGGGTGCTCGAACAGCTCGAGGCGAAACCGGCTGGCGAGGCGCAGATCCGGGTTCTCCAGGGCAATGTCCTGACCATAGAGCACCCAGCCTTGCGGCGCCCGCCACCAGTCGAGGGCCGCACTCAGGCTGTCCACCGGGATGGGTTCCTTGAAGTGGCGGGCCGGATCCACCTTGCCCTTGCCCAGGGTCAGGCGGGCACGCCCCCCGTTCGGGGTCAGCCAGAAGTCGCCGTCCAGCTTTTGCAGACCGGGCACATCGTGCCAGGCCCGGGTCCCGAAGCCGCGCAGTTGCCCCTGCAAAGAGAGCCCCTGCCAGTCCCCGTCGGCCTGCAGGACCAGCTCCTGCAACTGGCCCCTTGGCCGGGTGCGCTTGAGGGTCTCGGTCAGCTCGGGATAGAGGCCGGAGACCAGCTGGCTCAGGTTGGCAATCTGGTCGAGATCGATGGCGGGCACATAGCCCTGGATGCGCGAGCCGATGCGCTCGAGCTGCAGGCGGCTGTGCAGCCAGGTGGCGCCATCGAGCTTGAAGATGACGTCGTGGCTGGCGAGCTGCCACGCCTCGCCGTCCCGGCGCAGCTGGATCTTGCCCCCCTGCAGGTCGAGGCGATGCGGCTCTCCCTTGATCTCGTCCTTCCAGATCAGGTGGTTGTTGCCAAAGGCCAGCAGGGAGTTGCCGAGCCTGCCCTTCTCGAACTCGCTCCAGAGCTGGAAGTCGAGCTGGCCGCTCACCGGCGGCGCGCCGGCGTGGATCCTGGCCAGCATGGGGCTGATGTCCAGCTCGCTGGCCCCCAGATAGAGCTGGCCCTTGAGGCGGTCGAGCCGCACCTCGGGAGCATCCACATCGATGATGAGGTCCAGGGTGCTCTCCCCCACCCCGTTGATGAGATAGGCCTTGCCGACCCCCTGATGCCGCTTGCCGCGGTTCTGCCAGCGCAACTGGGCGATGTCGAGGGCGCGCACCTCCCCCAGTGCCGTGGTGAGGCTCAGGCGAGTGTCGTGAATGTCGAAGGTGGAGAGCTGGGTCAGCAGGAAGCGCAGCAGGGCCTCCTGCTGGTTCGCGCTCTTCCCGCTGACGGGGGTGGCGGGCTGGGTCATGTCCAGCGCGATGTTGCCGTCGCTCAGGATCAACTGGCCAAACACCGGTCTGAGTTCGTTGAGGGAGCGCCAGAAGTCGAGGTGGGCCCACACCTTGCCAAGGCGCAGGGAGAAACGCCCCGAATCGGGGGCGATGGCCAGTCCTTCCAGCCCGATGGCCGGGCCGCGGGGAGTCCACTCCAGCCCGACGTGATCCACGCTCACCTCGAGCTGACTCTCTCCGAGCAGGGTCCCTATCACGGCCGCCCGGTGCTGGTTGAGCAAAGGGCCGCCCAGTCGTACCACGCTGACCAGAACGGCCAGCAGCACGAAGAAGACTCCGAGGGCCAACCAGCCCCGACTCAGCCAGCGATAGACCAATTACATCATCACCACATCGAACTGTTCCTGCCCACAGAGCGGCTCGGAGACCACCCTGACCTGCTTGCCGATGAAGACTTCCAGCTCCGCCAGACTGTGGGACTCCTCCCCCCGCAGGTAATCGGCCACCGAGGGGGCCGCATAGACGGTGAACTGATCCGCGTCGTAGGCGCGGTTGACCCGGATGATCTCCCGCAGGATCTCGAAGCAGACCGACTCCACCGTCTTGACCCGGCCGCGCCCCTTGCACTCGGGGCACTCGGCGCAGAGCACGTGCTCCAGGCTCTCCCGGGTGCGCTTGCGGGTCATCTCCACCAGCCCGAGCTGGGAGAAACCGTTGACGTTGGTCTTGGCCCTGTCTTTGGCCAGCGCCAGCTCCAGGCTGTGCAGCACACGGCGACGGTGATCCTCGGACTGCATGTCGATGAAGTCGATGATGATGATGCCACCGAGGTTGCGCAGGCGCAGGTGACGGGCGATGGCGGCAGTGGCCTCGACGTTGGTGTTGAAGATGGTCTCTTCCAGATTGCGATGGCCGACGAAGGCCCCGGTGTTGATGTCCACCGTGGTCATGGCTTCGGTCTGGTCGATGATGAGGTAGCCGCCGGATTTGAGCTCCACCTTGCGCTCCAGGGCCCGCTGGATCTCGTTCTCCACGTCGTAGAGATCGAAGATCGGCGACTCGCCGGTGTAGTACTCCAGCTTGTTGGCAAGCTCGGGCACGTACTCCTCGGTGAAGCGCTTGAGCTGATCGAAGCTCTGGCGCGAGTCGACCCGGATCTTGTCGAGCTCGGCACCGACGAAGTCACGCACCACCCTAAACGCCAGGCTGGGATCCTCATAGAGGATCTTGCAGGGGGGATACTTCTGCTTGCGCTCGAGGATCTTGCGCCACAGGCGCTTCAAGAAGGCGGCGTCCTGCTCCAGCTCCTGCTCCCCCACCCCTTCGGCGGCGGTGCGGATGATGTAGCCGCCCAGTTCGTCCACATAGCCGGCCACGGTGCGCTTGAGGCGCTCGCGCTCCGCCTCGGATTCGATGCGCTGGGAGACCCCTACGTGGGCACTGCCCGGCATGAAGACCAGATAACGGGATGGCAGGGTGATGTCGGTGGTGAGGCGGGCCCCCTTGGTACCGAGCGGGTCTTTGACCACCTGTACCATGATGTCCTGCCCCTGGCGCACCAGTTCGGCGATGTTGCCGGCCTGGAACTGCTCCTTCTCCTTGATCGCCACGCACTCGGTATGGGGGACGATGTCGGAGGCGTGCAGAAAGGCGGCCTTGTCCATGCCGATGTCGACGAAGGCGGCCTGCATGCCGGGCAGCACGCGGCTGATCTTGCCCTTGTAGATGTTGCCCACGATGCCGCGCTTGGCCTGACGCTCCACATGCACTTCCTGCAGCAGACCGTTCTCGACCAGGGCGACCCGGGTTTCGGAGGGGGTGACGTTTACCAGCAGTTCTACCGACATAAGTTACCTTGCCTTTCTAGTTTTGAATTCTGGCACGACGAACAACGGGTAACTCAGCAGCGCACTGCTGACGAGAGGATTACCGGGTCTGCTCGAGGTGCTGCTTGATCAACAGGTCCGTCTCCAGCAGGGGCAGGCCGACCACGGCACTGTAGCTCCCCTCGAGGCGACTGACGAATTTGCCGGCAATGCCCTGGATAGCATAAGCGCCCGCCTTGTCGCACGGCTCGCCGGTGCGCCAGTAGGCTTCGATCTCGGCCTCGTCCAGCTTGCGAAACGCCACGTTGGTGGTGACCAGCCGCACATCGCACCGCTCCGGGGTGGCCAGGGCCACCGCCGTCATCACCTGGTGTACCCGCCCGGAGAGGGCTTCCAGCATGTCTTTGGCGTCCAGCAGGTCGGAGGGTTTCTCCAGCACCCGCTCCCCCAGCACCACTATGGTGTCGGCCCCCAGCACAGGCAGCGCCGTCGGCGCCGCGGCCACACCGGCCATGGCCTTGTCGCGGGCCAGCCGGCAGACGTAATCCTGGGGCTTCTCACCGTCGTTGCGCAGCTCCGGCACATCCAGCTTGAGGACCTCGAAACGGTAGCCCAGGCGGGTCAGAAGCTCGTGCCGGCGGGGGGAGCCCGAGGCGAGATAGAGTTGCAGTTCGTTGTGCTTGTTCATACTTCACTCAATGAGACGATGCGCAGTTACAATGCGTTGTTTTTATTCACATTCACTTGATATTGAAGCGACGCCGCACCTTGCGCAAGACCATAAAAATCCAGGGCCATATTAACATCGTCGTCAACGTCGACCAAAAGTAGGCGAAGTTGAGGCTGGCCCGGCTGAACAGATGCTCCGCCCAGAACACGGTGATCTTCCCCACCAGGGAGAGCAGACCGATGATCAGCGCCTGCTGCCAGAGGGAGAAGTTGCGGATCTTCTGGAACTGGAAGGCCGCCAGGTAGGTGGTGATGGCCATGGCCATGGCCCGCACGCCGAGGGTGCTGCCGAGCAGCACGTCCAGCAGCAGGCCCGCCACCCAGGCGGTGCCGACGTTGGTCCGGTGCGGCAGCGCCAGCGCCCAGTAGATGAGCACCATGGCGAGCCAGTCCGGACGGAAGGGTTCGAATTGAAAGGGAAGCGGCAGGATGGAGAGGCACAGGGCCAGCAGAATCGAACACCAGATCCAGATCCTGCCGCTGGCGGGTTGCAGCATCAGCGCGTCGCCCCCGCCGCCGAGGTTGCCGTGGCCGCCGAGGCGCTCGCCGCAGGCTCAAGGGCATCCTTGTCGTGTACTTCCGGTTTCTTGTCGGTCCACAGCAGCAGCAGGTAGCGCAGACGATCCAGCGCCACCAGGGGCTTGGCCTCGATCTGGGCGAAGGGCTTGCCCTCCACGTAGTCGGAGCGGGTCACGGTCGCCACCGGATAACCTTCCGGGAAGCGGCCGCCCAGGCCCGAGGTGACCAGCAGATCGCCGACCTGGACGTCGGTGTTGCGGGGCAGGTTGCGCAGCTCCAGCTTGTCCAGCTCGCCGCTGCCGGAGGCGATGGCGCGCAAGTCGTTGCGCAGCACCCGCACCGGGATGCCGTGGCTGGAGTCGGTGATGAGCAGGACGCGACTGGTGGTGGAGCCCACGTGGAGCACCTGACCGACCACCCCCTGATCGTTGATCACCGGCTGGCCGTTGTAGACGCCATCCAGCGCCCCCTTGTTGATCAGCACCTGATGGCTGAAGGGGTCGGAATCCACCGACAGCAGCTCTGCCACCATCTTGCGGGACTCCTTGTGTACCGGCGACCCCAGCAGCTCGCGCAGACGCTGGTTCTCGTGCTCCAGCTGATCCATCTTGAGCAGGCGCGAGCGCAGGGTGAACAGTTGCTGCTCCTGCTGCTTGGTCTGCTCGATGAGATCGGCGCGGGTCTGCACCTGGGTCGACATGGTGTCGAGCAGGGTGCCGGGGGCGTTGGCGATGTATTGCAGCGGGCTCACCAGGGAGCTCAGATAAACGCGGACATGGCTGAACACACCGAAGCGGGAATCCGCGACGATGGCAGCGACGGAGATGATGACGGCGAGAAACAACCGTAACTGAAGCGAAGGGCCTCTACCGAAGATGGGTTTCATGAGTCGTCAAAAAAGAGCCGGCGCTCGGCCGGCTTTGGGTCTTATTCGTAGTGGAACAGATCGCCACCGTGCATATCGATCAGCTCCAGCGCCTTGCCACCGCCACGGGCGACACAGGTGAGGGGATCTTCAGCCACGACGACCGGGATGCCGGTCTCTTCCATCAGCAGACGGTCGATGTCCTTGAGCAGGGCACCACCACCGGTCAGCACCATGCCGCGCTCGGAGATGTCGGACGCCAGCTCGGGCGGGGATTGCTCCAGGGCCACCATGACGGCGGAGACGATGCCGGAGAGCGGCTCTTGCAGCGCTTCCAGGATCTCGTTGGAGTTCAGGGTGAAGCTGCGGGGCACACCCTCGGCCAGGTTGCGACCGCGCACTTCGATCTCGCGCACCTCTTCGCCCGGATAGGCGGAGCCGATCTCGTGCTTGATGCGCTCGGCGGTGGCTTCCCCGATCAGGCTGCCGTAGTTGCGACGGACGTAGCTGATGATGGCTTCGTCGAACTTGTCGCCACCGATACGGACGGACTGGGAGTAGACCACGCCGTTCAGGGAGATGATGGCCACTTCGGTGGTACCGCCACCGATGTCCACCACCATGGAACCGGTCGCTTCGGAGACCGGCAAGCCGGCACCGATGGCGGCAGCCATGGGTTCATCGATCAGGTAAACCTCGCGGGCGCCGGCGCCCAGAGCGGATTCCTTGATGGCGCGACGTTCCACCTGGGTGGAGCCGCAGGGTACGCACACCAGCACGCGCGGGCTGGGGCGGAAATAGTTGTTGTCGTGAACCTGTTTGATGAAGTGCTGCAGCATCTTCTCGGTCACGTAGAAATCGGCGATCACGCCGTCTTTCATCGGGCGAATGGCGGAGATGTTACCCGGGGTACGACCCAGCATCTGCTTGGCGGCATGACCGACAGCAGCGACCGATTTGGCGTTCCCGCGCTCTTGGCGAATGGCGACAACTGAGGGTTCGTTAAGGACGATCCCTTGATCTTTTACATAGATCAGGGTGTTGGCAGTTCCCAAGTCGATCGACAGATCGTTGGAAAAGACGCCTCTGAGCTTTTTGAACATGGCTACGGGAAATCCTAAGAATTTGGAGGTGCAGAAAACCGGCTAACTTTACCAATGCCCACCCCAATGGGCAAGCGCTCAAACTGTCGCCAATCAATCAGGCGCGACAAAAATGCGAGTCATCACTCACCCGCTCAGGCCGACAAACACTACGAAACAAGGAGATAAGACGCCACTGTACAGCAATGCGTCTATCTCCCCGTGTCAGCCCGGGTGTCAGGGCATCACTTCGCGGCGATAAATAATGCGATCGTTACCTCGAGTGGAGCCGAAAATGGCCTCCCCCGCCTGAGTAAGTGGATCCGACAGCCAGAGTGGCCGTGACGGCTGTTTCGACAATTCCACCTTGTAGGGGATGCCAACAACTTTATTTGGTACTGGTACTAGCGCAGAGAAATGAAACAGGATCTCACCTTTGTTTGCCGTCGCTACACTGGCTGGCGCAGCCAGACCACTGAGCGTCAAAGTGCTACTGAAAGATTGCGGCGGCATGGTTCCTGGTACCTGACCCGTGACCTCATAAGAACCATTATTGAGACTGATCTTGTGCGTCGGATCCAATGGAACAAAACCTCCTTTGGCAAGAGATAGCTGTGTACAAACATCCGCTTGGTTGATTTTCCACGCCGCTCCTTCGAAATACTGCACCTGCAACGGCAGCATCAGAGGGGCGCTGGCGACCCCTTGTCTGGTGCTGGCCAGCACTCGGCCGTAACGCAGCTCCTGAGTTCCCAGCCGAATGGCGTTACAACCAACCCCTTGACATCCCCCCGCAACGCCGGGGTTCATATCAGCCCCTGTCAGTACCGTTTCCCCCCCGTCTTTGTCATCCATTCGCAGGCCGATATCAAGCAGGGAGAGCGGCTCTTCCGGGGCTGCCCCCCGATCAAATCGGGTATTATCCCGCTGATCCACCGTGGCAACGCCATCGATCCAGCTCAGAGAGGGAGACATGGAGAAGCGTGTTGAACGGTCCACCCCGTCGAGGGCATTGGCCGCGACCATCTGTGCAATTCCCTTGGCGAAGCCCTCTTTATAATTCTGCGTGGTTACTCCCTGATTGTTACGAGCCTTGATAATAAAACCACTTTGGAAGGGCTGGCTCATATAAGTAAAGATGTTACAGGCAGGTGTGATAAAGCCGCCGCTTAAGCTGTAATCCCAGGGCACGAAGCGCCCCACCGGCACACTGGTGGCGGCGGGAATGGTGGAACCGAAGTAGCCTGAGGTCGGCGGTGTCGCCGTCATCTGGAAGACTCCGACCTCGTTGAGCGACTGGGTGACGGCATTGAGGTTGTTGCTGGCCGTGATGGCATGGTCATAACTCAGCTTGCTGACCACCGCCTCGACCCCGGGCTTGGGGGCCACCAGCTGGCTGCCAAGCGCTATCTTGGCCAGTGTGAAGTTGGGGGTCGCCAGATTGCCGCTGCAAAAATCGCTGTCGTTATCGGCCTGCCAGGCCACGGCGCCGATATTCAGCTGGAAGTCATCGCCCGCCTTCTTGAACACCGGACAGCTGACATCCCCTGCCGTGCAGGCCCCTTGGGCAGGGGTGATGCAGAGCCCGACCGGGCGGCTGACGAAGAGATCCGAGCCCGTCATCACCAGACCCGCCGTGTCGCCGCTGCCATCGTGGCGGGCGTTGAGCCGCATCTGGCCCGCATCCGGGTAGCTGACCGTCAGGGTCGCCTCCCCTTTGGCATCGAAGCTCAGGTTGCTGAGGGTGGCCGCCCCCTGCGCGGTGGCGATGGCGCTGCCGTTGACCATCACCCTGCTGCCGAAGGTGTTGGTCGCCGGGCTGACGTAGTCGCTCCAGAAGCTGACGGCTTTGCTCACGTTGGCGAAGCTCGGCACGCACTGCTGGGTCACATTGTCTTTCCTGACCGCCTTGAGCTGCACCTGCTGGGGTCTGTTGGCCAGGGTGTCCAGCACGTCAAAGATGAAGCCGCTGTCGGCGAAGCTCAAGGTACAGGCGGCGGCGCTCAGTGCCCCGCTACCCGCCCGGCACAGGGTTCCATGGAGGAAGCCGGGGGTCGAACTTGAGACCCCGATGGTCACGGCACTGGCCGTATTATTACGCAGCTGGGCCGAGGTCGAGCCCCCGCTGAAGACCACCTGATTGCCACCGACCCAGCCATTGCTGCCAGAGCTGGGAGAGAGGCTCAGGGTAGCGCTGACCTGCTCGGTGACGAGCTGGGAACAACCCGCGTTGGCGCAGGCCTTGATGACCACGGTCTCGGGGTTGCAGGTGAGCGCCTGACCGGAATGGGAGAGTTCGAAGTGATCGAGCTGGCTTCCCCCCGAGCCGCCGCCGCAGGTGATATCGCCAAAATCGACTTTGTCGACCGCATCTTGTACAAACTGGAAGTTGTTGCTGCCGCCCAGATCGACGCTGCCGCCGGCGGCAACTGCCCCCCTCAGCTCCGAATTACCGGTCATCTTGACGTCGCCCGCTACATAGAGGATGCCATTGATACGGACCTGGCCCACCACGTTGAGCAAACCCTTGACATAGATCAGCAGGTTTTCCGGTGCACCACCCACGTTGAGCTGGGCATTGTTCAAGGTGAGTTCGTTGAAATAGAGCCGTGCCGTCACGCCGGTGGTAACCAGCGCAGCGTCATTTCCGAAGCTGCCTCGATTGAAGTCGTGATCGCCAGGCGCAAAGACGTTGCTGTTATTCGGTGCCCCCGTGCAGGTGGTCACCCCCTTCTTCTCCTCGCAGCTGAGATCGCCGAGCGGCGGCTCCAGTATGCCGGGTGGAGGGGTCATGATGACCCCCCCAGAGGGGGGATCGGTAAAGATGTTTTTGCAGGTGGACGATGGGAGCACTGCATCTCCCTTGTTGATCACGCTATTATCCCTGACTTCCAATGCTCTAGACGTGATCCGGCCAGTCAGGGTCGCTTGGTTGCTCAGGGTCACTTTGCCACCCGCATAGAGGTAACCAACAAAAGAGCCGCTCTGCATGGCGAAGTCGCCGTAGCTGACCCAGATCAGGTTCTGCTTGCCCCCCGCATTGAGCGAGAAATTGTTTTGCAAGGTAGGGGTATTCTTGACGAAGATCCGGGTCAACGCCTGATCCACACTCTGCAACTTGATGGTGGTGCTATCGAGGGAAAGCGTCTCGAAAAAGTGATCTCCCGGTCCCAGGGTCAGGGTGCCACCATTGCTCATGGTAAGGCTCTTGACCTGGTAACCGGGCTGGGCGGTCATCGTCAGCTGACAACCACTGCTGGTGACAGTGCGGTAGTCCTTCTGGCTCAACGCCGCGCTGCCGTTGTTGGTACAGGCGAGATCCGTCGTGGAGCCATTGGTGGGGAAAGCATTGTTCCCTGTCAGGCTGAGCCCAGCAATATCCCGCCCCGTGACGGCGCAGACCTTGTAACCCCCTTGGCCATCGTCACAGTTCTTGGTGTTGTTTTGGTTAGCGCTGATGGAGCAAAACGCCAGCTTGTTGCCGCCGGTACCATTGATTTTTGGCTGATTAACTTCGCTCAACTGAGGATTGGGCACGTTAGTACAGGCCGCTGCCTCCACCCCATGATGCCCCTGCACCACGGCCGGGAAATAGGTGCTGGTATTGATGGCATCAAAGGCGCCACTCATACCGCTAAACAACCCCAACAGGCCGCAGAGGATAGCGCGGACCCAAGCCCGGGCCGTCGCAGACTCCCGAAGACTCAAGGGTGAACCGTCACCAGCACGCTTCTGTCTCAAGGTATGTCTCCATCAAAGGCTTCCGCTTCCACTGTTCGGCTAACAGCAAAATCCGGGTTCGGGCTGTTCAGATCCTGATCGCCGCAACGCCCTTCGCTGCGAAGCCGGTAGCCGGTCTGGGTGGTTCCGGCCGCACTTACGACCACAGTTGTGCAAAACAACCGTGCCTGGCAGTTAATCAGACCTGGATCCGGGGGGAAGGTAATTGGGGTAGGAGGGGGGTTAGTGGCAACACAGCGCAGCTCGCTTCCGCCACTCGCACTGGCATTCCAACTGCCATTGGGATAGAGCCGATAGAGCGCTATCTCCAGTCCGCTCTGGGCCGCCATCAGGGCCCGCACGCCACGCACCTCGACCGTATTCTTCTCGCCGCTGTCCACCAAAAAGCGGCCCATGGCCGCCGCCAGCAAGGCCATGATGACGATGACGAAGAGCGCTATCATGATGGCGCTGCCGCGCTGGGCCCGCCTACTGGTGGGGAGCGGCTTAAGGAACATTGAGCACCTCCAGCTTGTGGTTGAAGCTGACGCTCTCGCCGCGCTGCTCAAACACTAGCCGCAGCCCCACCTCGCTCGGGCTGAAGGCCGCGGGATCCCGATAGAAATAGGATTCGGTGGGCCGAATATGTTCTGCCATCAGGACGGGTGCGGATCCACTGTACCGCATCAAGGCACCTTGGGCGTCAATGCAATAACGCACCTGCTGGTTGGCAAAATAGATGCGTTTGGCGGGAGATTCCCCATCAAATACCCTATCCACCACTACAGTCCCTATCCCGTTCACTGCGTTCGGTGGCGGCACCTTCACAGCCGCCACACAGTCGCCATAGACGCATCCCGTTTCTAAGCCTCCATCTCCTGTGATGGGATACACAACGGCCCAATCTTTATAAGTAGGAAGTTCACTGGCGGATGAAGCCACCAGCGTTAGCTCGAGGCCTTCTGCAACGGGTTTATTGAGGCTCAGATAACGGCTGACGGTGGCAATGGGCCAGAAGCGCAGGCAGGCGCCTTGTCCCCCACTATTAGAAGCCTCCACTTGCACCGAGCCGGGCACCGCATCGCGCAACTCCCGATTTAGCCGCTCCATGGCGAAGCGAGCATCGCTCATCAGTTGCTCGCGGCGGCTGGCATCCCCGTAGATCTGGGTGCCGATGCCGATAAACTGGCTGGAGAAGGTCGCCATCACCCCGAGCAGCAGGATCACCATCACCAGTTCCACCAGGGTGAAGCCCCGCCCCCGCCCAGGTTGGGCGCAGGCTCGATGAGCGAAGCCTGATCGGACGCGGTAACGGGGTGTGGTCACAGCTGCGTCATCGAACGCGGCATCACGGGAGTGCGGCTGGTCCATCAGTAGTTCCCCCGATAGAGGGCAAACGCCAGCTCGCTCTCATCCGGCAGACGCACTGTCAGGGCGACGCGCTTGCCGATAGACTCGGCCCCTGGCCCGGTGCTGCCAAACAGGGTATCCGGGGTGACGGCGATCCTGATCTGATAGTGGCGATACTCCTGGTCGCTGACGCCCTCGGCATCCGTCTGGGTAAACAGGTTGGCGTCCACCCAGTGACCCCCGGTGTCGAAATCGTCCACGTCGTTGAAGGCATAGGGGCGGGTCTCGCCCCCCTCCGGGCCGTAGTCGGCGCTGGCGGTGCAGGGGGGATAGGTCACCGCAGGGGTGCCGACGGTCTCGCCGCAGCGAAAACGGCCGCCGTTGTGATCCGAGTGCTCATCGAAGGATTTTTGCAGCACCTCGCTTAAGATCCGCTGGGCCAGCTGGGCGGCCCGTACCTGCTGCACCGGATCCACCGCCTGGGGTGCCTGATACCAATCGGATTAAACATTAGGTCAGTTTTATCCAATCTCGGCTACAAAGTGACATCACCCGCTCCACATCGGCAATAAAGTGCTTCCAGGCCGATGTGCAGGCATCAAGGATGTCGTCGTAATCCTTGAAGCTGCGATTAGCCAACACATGCTGACGAAGCCAGCTCCATACCTGTTCAATGGGATTGAGTTCGGGAGAATAGGGAGGGAGCTTGATCAGGCTGAGATTGGGGAAGTCATCCGCACATTCCATGGTATGCCATCCGGCGCCGTCCATGATCACCACCGCATGACGACCCGGCTTTGTTCGTGCTGCAATCAGTGCCAAGTGCTGCTTCATCACCTCCCGGTTTACCAGAGGACTGAGCAAGGCTTCCGTTGTCCCGGTTGCAGGGCAGACGGCACCGAAGAGATAGACGTACTCGAATTGTTGTTGCTGAATAGCTCGGGGGCGACTGCCACGCCTGGCCCACAGTCGGGTAGTCGTATTTTGTTGACCAAACCGGGCTTCGTCCTGAAACCAGACATCGACATTGGCAAGCGCAACATGACCCGGGATGTTAAGGATCGTTTCCAGCTGGAAGTTTTTTAAAAGCTTCCTGCACCTGCCCATCCTGCTTCGGATGTCGTGAGCGACTGGTTATCCAGGAAAACCCCAGCTCTCTGAGGAGGCGGTAGACATTGGAGAGTTCATAGGCCACACCAAACTCTCGTTCGATATACGTTTGAATATCAGTACCTTGCAGTCGTCCCCCGATGGCCAGCCGGCTTTGTTGGTCGATATATTCGCTAAGCTGGGATAGCTGTTCGGCGCCGAGCTTGGCGGGTCGGCCTGGTGGACGGACACTATCCAGCCCCGCCACGCCGTGTAGCAAGAAGTTGCTCACCCATTTGTTGACACTTGTGCGGCTGACTTTGAGAAAGCGGGCAATGTCAGTTCTGGAATGACCTTCTTGAAAGTGTGCTAACGCCAGGAATCGCATGCGTTTCCTGGCGTTGGTTTCTGCCTTGGCGAGGGCCAAGAAATCGATT
>NZ_JBFODJ010000043.1:0-22634 GCF_040908265.1 Aeromonas sp. R5-1 | reverse complement strand
TAATGCCGATCAGTTAAGGATCCATTGACCGATCCTCAGGCTGTGTAAGAATCCGAAACTCCTTGTTGGGTTTCGGATTTTTTTATGCGTATCGACCAAGCTCTCGACTTCATTCACGCCTGTCCTCCCGGAAAGTTTGAGTCCCTGTCTGACCTGCTGTCACCTGAACTGGTGCAGGCTTGCTTGGCCGAGACGGGCTCCGTCTCCTTGCGCCGACGGCGCATGCCCATGGAGCGGGTGCTATGGGCCATTATCGGGATGTCCTTGTTTCGTCATGTCCCTATGGCCCAGCTGGCCAACCAGCTCGATATCCTGTTACCCGGCGACCGGCCGTTTGTCGTCCCCAGCGCCTTCATCCAGGCGCGCCAAAAACTGGCTGACCAAGCCGTTCGACAGGTGTTCCAGCAGACCGCCACACTCTGGCATCAGCAGTGTCAGCACCCCACCTGGGCCGGCTTGCAGCTGCTGGCCGTGGACGGGGTGGTCTGGCGCACGCCCGATACTCCGGACAATGCCGGCGCCTTTGCCAAGTCGAAAACCGTCCAGGGGGAGACGCAATATCCCCAGGTCCGCATGTTGTGTCAGATGGAGCTGACCAGTCATCTGCTGACCCAGACAGTGATGGACTCCTGTGCGGTAAACGAGATGGTGTTGGCAGAGCAACTGATTGAAAAAACACCCGATAATAGCCTGACCCTGTTCGATAAGGGCTTCTACTCACTGGGGTTACTCCATGCCTGGCAACGCCAGGGCGTAGCGCGTCACTGGCTTATTCCGCTGAAAAAGGGGGCTCAATACGAGGTCATCCGCAAGCTGGGGCGGCAGGATGTGCTGGTACGCCTCAGTGCCAGTCCGCAGGCCAAGAAGAAGTGGAGCGAGTTGCCGGAGCAGTTCGAAGCCCGGCTGCTGACCCGGACGGTAAACGGCAAGGAGCGGCAGGTGCTGACCTCGCTCACCGACCCGCTGCGCTTCCCGGCCAGCGAGTTGATGGAGCTATACCAGAATCGCTGGGAAATCGAGCTGGGCTATCGGGAGATGAAACATAGCCTGCAACAGCACCGGCTGACGCTGCGCAGCAAGAAACCCGATGGAGTAAGGCAGGAGCTATGGGGCTTGGTATTGGCCTATAACCTACTGAGATATCAGATGGTTAGGATGGCGGCGAGCTTAAAGGGCTATACGGCCAGCCAGTTGAGCTTTCACATGGCATCGGTGTATCTGCTGCATGAACTCAGTTGCCTGCCGTTTGTGTCACCGGGCATGGTTCCAGGGCGTGTCGCTGAGTTGGACAAACAGGCAGAGCAGTTCAAGTTACCCGCCCGCCGAGAACGAAGTTACCCAAGGTGCATCAAAGCCAAACCACAGAAGTATGCGACGAGAAAACCTAGTAAAAACAATGCCAGTCAGGCTTAACTGACTGGCATTAGGGCACTGGGCCCGGTTTGTTATGCAGTCAGGATGTGCTTACTGGAGCACCAGCACCATCAGCAGGCCGACGGTGATGGCGGACACCAGGAAGGCGAAGCCATAGAACACATAGTGGTGCAGCTTGGTGGTGTGGATCCCCAAGTCATGCAGGCCGTGGTAGATGCGGTGCATGCCGTGCCAGACGGGCAGGGCGATAATGACCAGCAGGATGCAGGCACCCCACCAGGAGCTGGCGAATGCCAGCACGCGCTCGTAGCTCATGGTCTCCACGTCCATGATACCCATGGGCACCAGCAGACCTGTGATGAGGACAATGACCGGCAGCAGCATGGCAACCACCATGCCACCCGCACCAAACAGACCCCAGTATATTGGCTCGTCAGAACGTCTCATATTTTTTCCTCAAATCATGATTGAGTGATCGTGGCCAACGTTTCTGAGTGAGAACCCGGTACCAAACAGACACCAATAACCGGGTTCGTCAGAACGTCTTATGGTTTTCTCATCAGGCCACGATGATCAGGACAAGCAGGGATACCGCCGCCAGCGCCACATACTGGGCGATGACGATCGGCTTCTCCGGCACCAGGTCTTCGCCACGGAAGATGCGCATGGCTTTCGGGGCCAGTGCGAACCAGGTCTTGGCGTGGAACAGGCAGGCAGCCAGGGCGATGACGTGGAACAGGATGGCAATGGGGCTTTGCAGGGATTCCAGCCAGCCGTTGAATGCCTCCTGACCCTGTACCAGGCGCAGCAGACCCCACATCAGCACGACGGCGTAGATGGAGACGAAGATGCTGGTGCCTTCGCGGATCATGTAACCGGTGTAGAAGGCATTCTTCAGCCACCAGTCTTTCTTCATTTCGCGCACGTAGGGCTTACGTTTGCTCTGGGTGTTGTTCATGGTCTCACTCCTGGTCTCAATCCGGCTTGAACATGGCGATCATGTAGTCCTTGGCGCTCTCGACCTTGCCAAGCTGGATGGCGGCGGCCGGATCCACGCCCTTTGGGCACACTTCGGAGCAGTAGCCCACGAAGGTACAGCCCCAGACGCCCTCGTCCTGGCTGATGATCTTCATCCGCTCCCTGGACGCGCTGTCGCGGTTGTCGGCGTTGTAGCGATAGGCCAGCGCCAGGGCCGCCGGACCGGTGAACTTCTTGTTGATGCCATATTGCGGGCAGGCCGCGTAGCACAGACCGCAGTTGATGCACATGGAGAACTGATGATACTTCGCCATGTCAGCCGGCGTCTGGGTGTACTCGCCATCGCACAGGCTGCGCGGCTCGGACGGGATGATGTAGGGCTTGATGCTCTCCAGCTTCTCGATGAAGTCGGACATGTCGACCACCAAATCGCGCTCGATGGGGAAGTTGTTGAGCGGCTCGATAGTCATCTTGCCCGGCAGGTAGTCCCGCAGGAAGGTCTTGCAACCGAGTTTCGGAATGCCGTTGACCATCATGCCGCAGGAGCCGCAGATCGCCATCCGGCAGGACCAGCGGAAGCTCAAGGTGGAGTCCAGATGATCCTTGATGTATTGCAGCGCATCCAGCAGGGACATCTCTTTGAGGTAGGGCACCTGGAAGGTCTGCATCCAGGGCTCGTTATCCTGCTCTGGTCGGTAGCGCAGGATTTCAATTTCGATCATCTCAGCCATTCTTCTTAGCCTCGTCTTGTTTCTCACCCTCGGAACCGTACACGCGCTTGGCCGGTTGGGATTTAGTGATCTTCACATCGGAATAGTCGATGGTCGGGGCCCCTTCGCCGTTGTAGAAGGAGAGAGTGTGCTTGAGGAAGTTGACGTCATCGCGCTCCTCGTAACCGTCCAGACGCTGGTGGGAACCGCGGGACTCTTTGCGGTTGATGGCGGAGTGCGCCATGGCTTCCGCCACGTCCAGCATGTAGCCCAGCTCAATGGCGTACAGCAGGTCGGTGTTGAAGACCGAGGACTTGTCGTTGATCTTGATCTTCTTGTAGCGGGCTTTCAGCTCGTTGATCTTGTCGATGGTGCCCTGCATCAGCTCTTCGGTACGGTAGATACCGACACCGGCTTCCATGGACATGCCCAGTTCGTTGCGGATATCCGCCGGGTTTTCGGTGCCGTCGATGTCCAGCAGGGAGAGGTGCTGCTTGATGAGCGCCTCGGCCTTGGCGACCAGCGCCTGGGTGTTGCCGTGTTGCTGGGTGGCGGCAAACTCGGCTGCCTGCTCACCGGCCACCTTGCCGAAGACCACGATCTCGGACAGGGAGTTGGAACCCAGACGGTTGGCGCCGTGCAGACCGACGGAGGCACATTCGCCAGCGGCATAGAGACCGGCCAGACGAGTGGCGCACTTGCCGTCGGTTTCGATGCCACCCATGGTGTAGTGGGCGGTCGGACGTACCGGAATCGGCTCATTTACCGGATCCACACCCACATAGGCCTTGGCCAGTTCGCAAATGAAGGGCAGACGCTCTTTCAGGTACTTCTCGCCAAGGTGGCGCAGGTCGAGGTGAACCACGTCGCCCATGGGGCCCTGGATAACGCGGCCTTTTTGCTGCTCCTGCCAGAAGGCCTGGGAGAGACGGTCGCGCGGACCCAGCTCCATGTGCTTGTTCTTTGGCTGGCCGACCGGGGTTTCCGGGCCCAGACCGTAATCTTGCAGGTAGCGATAGCCATCCTTGTTGAGCAGGATGCCACCCTCACCACGACAACCTTCGGTCATCAGGATGCCGGTGCCCGGCAGACCGGTCGGGTGATACTGGACGAACTCCATGTCCCGCAGCGGTACGCCGTGGCGGTAGGCCAGGGCCATGCCGTCACCGGTGACGATGCCGCCGTTGGTGTTGTAGCGATAGACACGACCTGCGCCGCCGGTGGCCAGCACCACGGACTTGGCCTGGATGAAGCGGGTGATGCCGTTCTGGATGTCAAAGGTGACGACACCCTGGACGCGGCCATCTTCCACGATGAGATCCAGACAGAAGTGCTCGTCGAAGCGCTTGATGGTCGGGTACTTGATGGAGGTCTGGAACAGGGTGTGCAGGATGTGGAAGCCGGACTTGTCGGCGGCGAACCAGGTGCGGGGGATCTTCATCCCGCCGAAACGGCGCACGTTGGCCTTGCCGTCCGGTTTGCGGCTCCAGGGGCAACCCCAGTGCTCCAGCTGGATCATCTCGTTGGTGGCGTTGTTGACGAAGTACTCGACTACGTCCTGCTCACACAACCAGTCACCACCGGAGACGGTGTCGTTGAAGTGGTTTTCCAGGGAGTCGTCATCACGGACGACGCCTGCGGCGCCACCTTCGGCGGCCACTGTGTGGCTGCGCATCGGATAGACCTTGGAAATCAGGGCGATTTCCAGCTCCGGGTGGGCTTCTGCAATGGCGATTGCGGCACGCAGGCCACCGCCACCGGCACCGATGATGGCAACATCGGTCTTGATAATATCCACATCTGCCTCCTTAGGGATAGATTTGCTGGGCACGATTTTGCTCTATGAAAAAAATTCAGGCTTGATGCAAGTCAAACTGGTTTGTTTTAGTGCTTGGCAACGGTGATTTTTATTACAACCACCCCATTCCTTGGATGAAAATGCCGTCATTATCGCCATCCATCAGTGATCTGGATCAGCCGTACTCGCTACTCTGGTGATTTTAACTCCAAGATTATACGTAGTTTTCTTTCAAAAAAATGAGAAATGCCTCTCTTTTTGGGTATTACCCATAAAGTTTTTAAGTTTTTTATCAAAACAGTTTAATGATAACTATTATCACGATGACATATCGAGGTTAGGCATCAAAAAAGTAATGCGAATATAGCCATGACAGACTGGGCCCGTCTCCCACACATGGGCAAAAGGAGATGTCGATCACAGGGTTTAGGGTCTCGAAAGGGGATTATAACCGTTGAAACAAAAAGGGTTTATAAAAAAAGGGGCCTGAACGGCCCCTTTCTTCCCATAGTCGATCAGATGCGGAACATGCCGACCTGATTATTCAATTCACCTGAAATATTTTTAAGCTGGGCCGACAGATTGCGGGAGCTGTCCGCATCCACTGCCAGCTCGTCCGAGACATCCTTTACCGCCTGGATGTTGCGGCTCACTTCGTCGGTGACGGCACGCTGTTCCTCGGCGGCGCTGGAGATCTGGGTCGCCATGTCGGAGATCTGGTTGATGGAGGTGGTGATCTGCTCCAGCGCCTGGGTCGCATCGTTGGCATCTTCCACGCTGTTCTGGGCCAGCAGCTGACCCTCGTGCATGGTACTGACGGCGCCCTGGGTGTTGCGCTGCAGGGTCTCAATCATGCTGCGGATCTCGACGGTGGAGCTGTGGGTGCGCTGGGAAAGCACCCGCACCTCGTCGGCCACCACGGCAAAGCCGCGTCCCTGCTCGCCAGCCCGGGCGGCCTCGATGGCGGCGTTGAGCGCCAGCAGGTTGGTCTGCTCGGCGATGCCCTGGATGGTGGAGAGGATGGTGTTGATCTCCTGGGCGTTCTTCTCCAGTTCCTGAATGATGCCTGAGGCCTGCTTGACCTGGGTGGCGAGATCCGTGATGGAGCGCTGGTTGCGGGCAATCACCTGCTTGCCGTGCTCGCAACTGCTGGAGGAGCTGCGGGCCGCTTCCGCGGTCTGCTCGGCATTGCTGGCCACTTCGACGGCGGTGGCGGACATCTCGTGCACTGCGGTCGCAATCTGGGAGATCTCGTTTTGCTGGCGGGCCAGCCCCTGGTTGGATTTCTCCGCCATGTCGTGGGAAGACCTGGCCTGCTGGTTGAGCTGGGTGGAGGAGTTGGAGATGTCCTGCACCATGACGTGGATGCGCTCGATGAAGGTGTTGACGTGCTTGGCGACGGTACCGACCTCGTCTTCACGCTCGATCTTGATGCGACGGGTGAGATCGCCGTTGCCGCGGGAGAGATCGGCAATTGCCTCGCCCAGGGTTTTCAGCGGCGCCAGGGAGCCGTTGATGGCGACATAGGAGAAGCCCGCCACGATGAGGATGGTCAGCAATCCCTGAATGAGGGCGGAGGTGACCATGCGGGAGACGGACTGGTAGGCGACCGCTTCATCCACCACGATGCCGAAATACCAGTTGGTGTTGGGGATCTCGGTGAGGTCGAATACGCTCGCCTTGCCGCTGATATCCATCTCGGAGATGGTGTTGTCATGGGCCAGCTCGTTGACCTTGGCTGCCGTCAGTTCCGGGGAGATGGCGGTGGCGGGTTTGAGGGTCAGATCCTTGTCCGGGTGGGCGATGATGGTGCCGTTGCTGTCCACCAGGATGGCATAGGTGCCTTCCGAGTTCATGGCGAGCACGTCTTTCACCAGACCGTCGATGGAGACGTCACCGGCGATGACGCCGTCGGTGTTGCCGCGACTGAAGGGCTCGGCGATGGTGATGATGAGCTGGCCGGTGGTGATGTCGGCATAGGGGGCCGTGATGGCGAGCTTGCCGGCGGCCATGGCGTCCTTGTACCAGGGGCGCTGGCGCGGATCATAGCCGGCCGGCAGATCGGTCGGCTTGCTCTGGATCATCCGGCCATCCTTGGTGCCCACGTAGACGAGATCGAAGTTGCCCGCATTCATGGACTGGGCCAGGTGGCTGAGGGGCTCGTCTTCCTTGGCGAAGGCTTCCTTGGTGGCGGTGACGAGATTGATGCGGGCGTCGAGCCAGCGGGAGATCCCCTTGACGTTGGCGACCGAGCTGTCGTCGATGAAGCTCCAGATCAGCCGCTGGGTTTCACTGCGCAACTGGGAGGTGTTTTACCAGACCTGCAGGCCGGTGATGACCAGAATGATGGCCCCGATGGAGAGGACCAGCTTGTTCTTGATGGATAGGTTCATGTTTACATCCTTGTGAGCGTCAGTCAGAGATCCATGGTGTTTGTTATTGTTATGAGCCAACTCTGTATCGGCTGGCTATGGACTTTATGTATCCCGGTGCACCGCATTTTTTCAATTCTTTTCACCTCCTTGTGGCCTGCCAGGCCGCGCCGATACTCAGCTGAATCGATCTGGCCGGTTGGTGAAGATGCCATCGACACCCATGCTGGCGAGGGCGCTCCCATCACTCACTTCGTCGACTGTATAGACCAGGATCTTGAGCCCCCGGCGATGGGCATCCGCCACCAGGGTCTCGTCGACGAAATCCACGTCGCAGTTCAGTGACCAGGCCCCCAGCGTCTCGGCGAAGGCGGCGCCGTCGAGGGGCAGGCTGGCCGTGAGGGCGCCGATCCTGATTTCCGGTCGCAGTCCCTTGAAGCGTAACAGCTCGGGATGATGAAAGGAGGAAACGATCCAGTGCGCCTGGGTAAAGCCAAGCTCGGCCTCGGCCCGCCTGGTCAGGGCGGCCACCGGCTCGGCGGTGTGGGCGCCCTTGAGCTCGATGTGCAGTTCGCAGCGCCCCGCCACCAGTGCCATCACCTGCCACAGGGTCGGGATCCGCTCCCCGTCCCCTGCATCCAGGCTCGCCAGGTACTCCCGGGATTGCCCGGTCAGCACACCTTGGCCGTTGGTGCAGCGCTCCAGCCGCCGGTCGTGGAAGACCCAGAGCTCTCCGTCGGCCCACTGCACGTCCAGCTCGATGGCTTTGGCACCCAGATCCAGCGCCAGGCTCATCGCCTTGAGGGTATTCTCCGGGGCCAGGCCGCTGGCACCGCGATGGGCAATGATCTGCATGATGGCTCCTGTTGTCGTCTTTGGGGGCTTCATCCCCGGCTCATCCGGATGTCGATCTGCTGATGTGGCAGATGCATGCCGACCTGGCCGAGTTTCTCCAGGATCAGGGAATGTACCTCGTGCGTAATGGGCATCCGGTGATCCATGTTGTTGACGTAGAGCCGGATCTCGTAGATGAGGGCCGAGTCGGTGAACTCGATGAGGAACACCTCCGGGGCGGGCGTATCCAGCACCAGGGTGGACTCGCGCACGCTCTGCTCCAGCAGTTGCTGTACCTGCTTGGGATTCTGGGTCAGGCCGATGCGAATGCGCAAGCGGACCCGGGTGATGGCATCGGACAGGGACCAGTTGATGAACTGCTCGGTGATGAAGGCCTTGTTGGGGACGATGATCTCTTTCCTGTCCCAGTCCACTATGGTGGTGGCGCGGGTTTTGATCTTGGTGACGGTGCCGGTGAGATCCCGGATGGTGACGGTGTCACCCAGGCGGATCGGTTTTTCGAACAGGATGATGAGGCCGGAGACGAAGTTGGCGAAGATCTCCTGCAACCCGAAGCCCAGCCCCACGGAGAGTGCTGCCACCAGCCACTGGGTCTTGGACCAGTCGATGCCGAGCATGGAGAAGCCGGTGAGGGCGCCAATCAGCAGTACCAGGTACTTGCTCACCGTGGTGAGGGCGAAGCCGGTGCCTGGGGAGAGGCTCAGGTGCTGGAGCAGGGTGAGCTCCATCAACCCTGGAAGGTTGCGGGCGGTGACCACCGTCAGGATGAAGGCGAAGACGGTCAGCATCAGATCCTGCAGGGTGATGGCGGAGAGCTGCTCGATGCCGGCCACCTTGCTGCTCACCTGCCACACCTCGATGCTGCTGAGGAAGCTGAATGCCGAGTTGAGATCCGACCATTGCACCACCACCAGCATGGTGAAGCCCAGCATCAGCAGGGTGCGCACCAGGCCGAGGGACTGGGCGCTGATGGTATCCAGATCCAGCTCGGGCTCCTCCACCACATCGGGGATCTCGGAGCTGAGATCGTCCTCTTCCCGCTCCCGCTGCGCCAGGATCTCGGCCCGCTTCTGCTTGGCGCGATCGAAGGCGAGTCGGCGGCGCTGGATCAGCATCCAGCGGTGGGCCAGATAGTAGACGAGCAGGCAGCCGAGCCCCGCCAGCAGGCTCAGCTCCAGCTGGCGCAGCAGGGTGCGGGAGGTGTAGAAGTAGCCGAACAGGGCGCCCAGCACCGCCAGCAGCGGGGCCAGCATCAGGCTGTTCCAGATGAAGTGGTGCAGCAGATGGGGCTTGGTCATGTCTGCCTGACCCCAGGTGAGGGGCAGTTTTTCCCGGTTGAGGCGGGCAAAGAAGAGCAGCAGCCAGAGGGCCCCAATGATGAAGGCGAGGCGTCCCAGGGAGTCGTAGAAGGCGTGTTCCTGATAGCTGCTCGCCATGCCCTGTACGAAGAAGCTCGGGATCAGCACCAGCAGCAGGGTACGAAATTGTCCCCATACTCGCTGCACCCGCTCCTTCTGCCAGCGGAAGTGGAGGATGAGGATCCCCTTCTCCAGAGTGAGGTGGCGCGCCACCAGCAGGGCCAGCAGCAGGAACCAGATTTCACCCAGGCCCCGGGCCACCGCCACCGCGAAGGGATATTGCCAGGCGCCGTCCAGCAGGCCGTGCACCATGAGCACCATGGCGGGCAGCGGCAGGGCGGCGAGCACGGAGCGCACCAGCAACCGGCTGGTGAGGCTGAACTTGTCCTGGGTTACCTTGCCGATGCGCGGGGCAATGTACTGGCTGTATTGAATGAGGTGGCGGGCCAGTTTCAGCCAGCACCAGGCCAGCCCCAGCAGCCCGAGGCCAGCCAGGGTCAGGCTCAGGGGGTTGTTCTCGGCGATGGCCCTGGGCAGTTGCAGCCAGTTGGCCGGATTGAAGGCAAGGCCGAGGGCGGCCGGGACGCCGAGCAGCACCGCCGGGCTCAGGGGGCGCACGTCCGGCATCCAGAACAGATGGCTGGCGCTGAGTTCGCGGATCTCGTCGATCTTGCTGTTCTGGCGGCTGTAGAGCAGCTTGAGGCGGGTCTGCTCCTGAATGAGGGTATCGGAGGCATCGTTGAGCCGGGTCAGCAGTTGCCGTCTCGCCTTGAGCAGGTTGTCCAGCACGGCGCGCTGGGCCCTGTCCAGGGTGATGCCGTCTCCACTGAGCAGGCTGTTGCGCAGCTGGACCGGATCCTTCAGGGCATCCTGCTCGGTCTCGTACTGGTATTTGGCCATACGCGCCTTGACGATGGCTGACTCCAGCCGCTCCAGCGGGAAGTAGGCGGGCAGATCGGCCAGCTTGCTGCGCAGGTTCTCGCCGTAGGCGTTGCTTATCTGCAACCACTCCAGCTGTTCGCGCACCGAATTGACCAGCTCGTTGAGCCCGGAGAGGGAGGTGTCCACCCCCCGCTGCTCGTCCTGCACCCGTTCAATCTGGTCCTCGAGGGCCCCCAGTTGGAGGGAGAGGGCCTGGTTTTGCTGCTGCTGCTCCTGCAAGAGGGGGAGGTCAGAGGTGAGCTGGCGGCGCAGGCGTTCACTCTCGGCCAGGGCCTGCTCGGTCTTGTCCCGGCGCAGCTGGTTCTGCTGGGCAAGCAGACTGGTCTGCCACTCATCCTCGTCGGTGATGGCGAGGTTGAGCTCCTGCAGCTTGAGCTTGCCCAGATCGTTGCGCTGCTGGGCGGAGAGCTGCTCCAGCTCCAGCATCTGGATCCGGTCGGAGAGGCTCTGCTCCTTGAGGCGGGTGGCCAGTTGCTGGGCCTCCTGCAACCTGTCCGACTCGTTGCTGAAGCTCAGGCGATCGAGCAGGGAGCGGGTCTGGAGCAACTGCTTGCGCAACTCGTCGACCCGCTGGTGATACTCCTGGCCCGTGCTCTCCAGCTGGTTGAGGCTGTCGGTCACCGCCTGACGCTCCTTGCGCAGGTTGAGCTGGCGGTTGCTGCTCAGGCTGATGGCCTGGCGCAGGGCATCCTCCTTGAGGGAGGAGAGGGACGGGCGGGACTGGGGCTGATAGTTGTGCAGCCCCTCCTTGAGACGGGCGGACTCCTTGGGGTAGTCGATGAGGATCTGCTGGTAGGCCTTGCCCTGTTCCCGGTAGCGCTGGGCATCCCGGGCATATTGCAGCGCCTGCTGGTAGCTCTCCCGCAGTTGCTGGTTTTCCGGGGTATCCGTCTTGGGGACGCTTTGCAGCAGCTCCTCTACCTGAGTGATGGCATCATCGGCCTGGACAGCGGAGAAGGGGAACAGGCTGAGACAGAGCATCAGACAGAGCATCAGACAGAGCAGGCGTTGCAACATGGCGCACGTTTCCGTTCAGGAGAAGTCGCCCTAGCCTAAAGCAGGGGCCGGGGCGGGTAAAGCCCTCAAGATGATTGATCCACGGCACAAATAACGGGTGATCCGGGTCTTGTTTGGCTATTATTCTGGCCGTTCCCCTTCATTGAGCAATTTATGTCCTCCGTCGATCTGGGCACGGCCCCCCTTTCCCGCCTCTTCTTGCGTTACGTCACCCCCACGGTGGCCGCCATGCTGGTCACCGGCATCTATGTCACCATAGACGGCATCTTCGTCGGCCATATCCTGGGCCAGGACGGGCTGGCCGGCATGATGCTGGCGTACCCCATCTGCGCCGTGCTCTACGCGGTGGGGGCCCTGATCGGCATGGGATCTTCGTCGCTGGCCTCCTTCTATCTGGGCAAGGGGGAGCAGGCCAGGGCGCGCCACATCGTCGGCAATGCCCTGGTGATGGTGCTCATCGCTTCCGCGCTGCTCGCCTTCATTGGCATTCGTTACGGCAAGGCCATGCTTGTCTGGATGGGGGCGCAGGGGGTCATCTTCGACGCAGGCTTCGCCTATCTGCAGTGGTACGCCTGGCTCGGGGTGTTCGCGGTGCTCTCCATGGCCTTTACCGCCCTGCTGCGCAACGACGGGCGACCCGGCCTCACCACCTGGGTCCTGGTGGGGGGCGGCGTGCTCAACGTGCTGCTCGACTACCTGCTGATGGCGGTGATCCCCTGGGGGCTGGCGGGGGCCGCCATCGCGACCATGCTCTCCCAGGCGGTCACCGGAGGCCTGTGCCTGTGGCACTTCTTTACCCCCCGCAGCCAGTTGCGCATTCGCTGGGATACCCTGGTGCCCGACTGGCGGCTGATGGGGGAGACATTGCGACTCGGGGTGTCGAGTTTTCTGATGTACCTCTACCTCTCGGTGGTGCTAGCGCTGCACAACAAGGCGCTGCTCTCGGTGGGCACTTCGCTGCATGTGGCCGCCTATGGGGTCATCAGCTACAGCGAGGCCTTCTTCTATCTCATCTTCGAGGGGATCGCCATGGGCATCCAGCCTATCGCCAGCTTCAATGCCGGGGCGGGCAACTGGTCGCGAGTGCTGCGGGTGCGCAACCTGGCATTGGGAGTGACCATGGCGGTGGCACTGTGCGGGATGATCCCGCTGTATCTGTGGCCGGAGGCAGTGGTTTATCTGTTTGCGGGGGACAATGCTGCCCTGTTGCCGGTGGCGACCCTCGGTATCTGGCTCTACTTCTGGGGGCTGCCCATGGAAGGCTTGCTGCTGGTGGGGGCCACCTATTTCCAGGCCATCAACCGGGCCCGCATCGCTTCCCTGCTCACCGGCGGCAAGTTGGTGCTGATCGGCGGTTTCCTGTGGGGCTTCTCCTCCCTGTGGGGAGTGGCCGGTGTCTGGCTGGCGCTGCCCACTTGCAGCACTCTGCTGGTCCTGGTGATGTGGCGGGCGATGAACAGGGAGGGGCGCCAGCACAGCGCTGCCTGAGATGTGGTCATGCGTCCATGAAAAAGGCAGCCTTGGCTGCCTTTTTCATTTTGAGTGCCCCTGCCTGTGGGCGGCAGGTCGCCGGCCTCAGGGCTTGAAGGCGCCGATAAAGATGGCGGGGTCGACGCGGGCGTCGTTGAGGCTGACGTTCCAGTGCATGTGGGGACCGGTGGCGCGGCCGGTGGCGCCGACCCGGCCGACGATGCCGCCGCGGGGCAGGCTCTGGCCCAGCTTCACGTCCACCTTCGACATGTGACAGAACATGCTGATGAGGCCCTGGCCGTGGTCGACGAACACCGTATTGCCGTTGAAGAAGTAGTTGCCGATGAGGATGACCTTGCCAGCGGCTGGTGCCTTGATGGGAGTGCCGGCTCCGACCGCGAAGTCGAGGCCGGAGTGGGGGTTGCGCTCCTCGCCGTTGAAGAAGCGGCGCAGCCCGAAGGGGCTGGAGAGCGGGCCCTGGACCGGCTTGTCAAACAGCAGGTTGCTCGGCTGAGCCGGGCTGAAGGTCTGGTAGGCGCGGGTCTGTTCGGCAAGCTCCCGGTTGATGCGGGTCATGTCTTCGGCCAGCGGATTGACCTGGCGGCTGTTCTTGAGCTTGATGTGCTGCTCACGGTAGTGCTTGGTGCCGACCTTGAAACTCAAGGTGCGGCCATCGCTGGTGGTCACCTGATGGGGGCCGGGCGCGCTCTTGAGCGGGATGCCGACGATGGCGATCCACGTCTTCCCGTCTTCCTGTACCACCAGCACAGGCTTGTCCTGATAGCGCACTGCGGGCGCCTTGGCCCCGCTTCCCAGTGGTACCACGGCCACGCCCCCCGGCACCGGGTGGTTGAGCAGGCGGCTGATAAACCCCGGTTCGGCGTGAAGCGCAGGGCTGCCGAGCAGCAGGAGAAGAAAGAAGAGGCGGCGCATGATGGCTCCATCGGATCAGGGGGAAAGCAAGAGGGGGGAGATGATGCCACATTCTGGCGGTGCTGTCCGTCAACCGTGGCCGATAAACTCATCGGCTGCGGCCCAGAAGGACGCAACGGACACGCCATTGCAGCGAGGTGAATGCTCTGGTTGCGGGGATCCGCTTTCCCTTCGACCTTGCCAGCCTGAGCAGGGGGCCGCTGCGCTACCGCATCTTGGGGGCGCTCGCGAGCGACAACCGTTTCATCACCACCAGCCTGGTCGGGGTCGGGGTGGGCATGGCCGGACAGGGGCCCTGACCCCTATTCCATTCGATACCGCCATCGCGGTACCCTACTCGGCGGCGACCCAGGTCACCGACTGCAAGATGAGGCTCTCCCCGACCCGGTTGCCGGGCCAGGTAGTACGCACCGGCCCCATCATGGTCACGGTGAGCGTGTCCTGAGGAGACGCCGCTTCGCCCCTATTTTTCGACGAGGTCAATGATGAACAGTGACAGGGCCCTGCGCCACGAACCCAAACGCCATGGCATAGGACAGGGCTGGATCTGGATCCGTACCGGATTCGACATCTTCAACAAGGGGATGGGTGCCAGCGTGGCCATGATAGTGCTCTGGTTTGTGGTGGGCATCGTGTTGGATCAGCTGCCAGCGGGGGGCTTGATCTCCCAGTTGCTCTATATGGTGTGGGGGGCTGGCTGGGTGGCGGTGGCGCGGCGGGGTCACCAAGGCGAGGCGCTGCAATTTGGCGACTTCTTTGCCGGTTTCCGCCATCGGTTGACCCCCTTGATGCTGGGGGGCCTGATGGTGCTCGGCCTCATCATGGGGATCCTGATGATCTGCGTATTCCTGCTGCACCAGTGGGGACTCACCGGCCTGTTGTCCGCGGATCCGGGCTCCCTGGCGCTGACCCCGGAGCAGGCACAGGGCTTCCTCGTCTGCGCCCTGGTGGGATTGGCACTGTTCGTTCCCGTGCTGATGGCCATCACCTTCGCCCCCGCCCTTATCCTCTTCCATCAGGTCGGGGTCTGGCAGGCAGCCAGGCTCAGCTTCAAGGGATGTCTGCGCAACATGTGGCCCTTCCTCTGGTGGGGGCTGCTCGGGGCCGTGCTGATCTTCTTTGGCGCACTCCTGATGCTGGTGGGCCTGCTGGTGGTGCTGCCTGCCATCAACTACTCCATCTATGCCGCCTATCACGACATCTATCTGGAGGATCAGGAGGCCGAGGAGGGAGAGACCCCGGTCAAGGCATTCGGTTTCGAAGCCTGACCGGGCACAGGATGGAGCAAAGAGGGGCCGCGAGGCCCCTTTTTTGTGCGGCTCGCAGGGATCAGAGAGAGGGAGGGGCTTCCTGCCACAGGGGATCGTCCGCCATCCGCTCCACGAGAAAGTCGAGGAAGCTGCGCAGCAGGGGGGACATCTGTTTGCGGGTGCCATAAACGGCATAGACGCCGAGGCGCTTGGGCTGCCACGGGGTGAGCAGGGGGACCAGGGCGCCGCTTGCCAGATGGGGCTGAACCGAGTAGGCGGGTTGCAGGCTGATCCCCGCCCCGTCCAGGGTGGCGGCCAGCAGCAGGTTGGAGATGTTGGCGCTGAGGTTGCCACTCACCGGGACGGATTCGGGACCATCGGGCCCCAGAAACTCCCACAGGCTCTTGCCGAAATAGGTGTAGGTGAGGCAGTTGTGCAGTGCCAGATCCTGCACCTGCTGCGGCGGAGCATGGCGGGCCAGGTAGGCGGGGCTGGCGCACACCACTGAGTGGCAGGTGCCGAGCCTGCGGGCCACCAGGTTGGGATCGAGGTCGTTGGTGATGCGCAGGGCGAGATCGATTCGCTCCTCCACCAGATTGACCGTCCGGTCCAGCAGCAGGATGTCGATCGCCGTGCCGGGGTAACGGGCCAGGTAGTCGTTCGCCGCCCCGACCAGCAGGGCTTCGGAGAGAGAGTAGCTGCAGGTGATGCGCAGTTGCCCCTTGGGGGCCTCGTCATGGCGGATGGCCAGGTGTTCCATCTCTTCCCCCAGGGCCAGCATGGCTCTGGCCCGGTTCAGCGCCTCTTCTCCCGGCCCGGTCAGGCTCAGCCGGCGGGTGGTGCGGTGCAGCAATCTGGCCCCCATCCAGCGTTCCAGCTCGGCAAGGTAGCGCGACACCATGGCGCGGGACATCTCCAGTTTCTCCCCGGCGCCGCTCAGGCTGCCCTGTTCCACCACGCAGACGAAGACCCGCAATGCGGTCAGCCTATCCATCTTGTGCCCCTATATGCTCGATTTGTGCAACAGTGATGCGCCCATTATGCGGTATTTGTATCGATGGTGATGCAATAAACTGCGCTCATTCCATTAATCCACACCGATGAGCGTTATCTGATGAACAACACACTGCGTACCCTGACCCTGACCAGCCTCCTGATGACGGGTTCCGCCCTGGCGGCCCCCCTGACCGTGACCGTCTACAACCCCGGCGAGAAGGCGATCTTCCCCGTCTCCTCCTCACTGGTAACCGGTGACAAAGAGGCCATCCTGATCGATGCCCAGTTCGACGTGCAACATGGTCAGGCGCTGGTGGACATGATCAAGAAGAGCGGCAAGAAGCTGACCACTGTCTATATCAGTGCCGGTGACCCCGACTTCTACTTCGGTCTGGAACCCGTCATGGCGGCGTTCCCGGATGTCAAGGTGTTGGCCGACCAGCATGTGGTCGACCATATCAAGCAGACCAAGGATGCCAAGCTGAGCTACTGGGGCCCGATCCTGGGCAAGGATGCACCCAAGAGCCTGACCGTGCCGCAAGTGATGACGGCCAGCCACCTGACGCTGGATGGCGAGAAGATTGACATCAAAGAGATGAACACCCCGAATGCCTACCTCTGGGCCCCTTCCATCAAGACGGCCTTTGGTGGTGTGCCGGTCTACAGCGGCGTGCATGTCTGGATGGCGGACAGCCAGTCCAAGGCCGCTCGCAGCAACTGGGTCAAGGCGCTGAACAACCTGCTGGCCCTGAAACCCGAGCGTGTGGTGCCGGGTCACTTCCTGGGAACTGCGCCCAAGGGTACCGAAGCCGTGACCTTCACCCGTGACTACGTGCAGCGTTTTGAGCAGGAGCTGGCCAAGACCAAGCACTCCGGCCAGTTGATTGAAGCGCTGAAGAAGGCTTACCCCTCCCTGCCGGTCGACGATGGCCTGGCCATCGGTGCCAAGGTCAATACCGGCGAGATGAAGTGGTAACTCCCTGACGCCTACATCCCTGTGTTTTTTTCCGGGCCCGAGGGCCCGGTTTTTTATCCAGCATTGAAGCGAGAATGATGATGAACGAAGCGCAAACAACCCTCCATTATGTCTATGACCCCCTCTGTGGCTGGTGCTATGGCGCCGCCCCCCTGCTGAAAGCCGCTGCCGAGATCCCGGGCCTTCGCATCGAACTGCATGGGGGGGGCCTCTGGATGGGCGCCAGGCGCCAGGCCATGGGACAGCCCCTGCGGGACTATGTGCGCCCCCATGACGAGCGCATCCATGCCCTCACCGGACAGCGCTTTGGTGAGCGCTACTTCAACGAGCTTCTGCTCAACGAGTCACTGCTCCTCGACTCCGAGCCGCCCATACGCGCCGTTCTGGCGGTGAGCGAGCTTGGCGGCGACGGCCTTGCCTTGTTGCACCGCATCCAGGAAACCCACTACCGGGATGGGGAATGGGTCGGTTCCCCGACACGGCTGGCGGCGCTCGCGCGGGAGCAGGGGCTGACACCGGAAGCATTCGCCCTGGCCTTTGGTCGGGTCGATCTTGTGGGCCATCTGGCCACAAGCCAGGCGTGGCTGCGCCGGCTCGGCGGGCAGGGGTTCCCGACCCTGGGATTGATGCAAGGGGAGCGCGTCGTTGCGCTGCCTGTCTCCTCCTATCTGGGAGAGCCAGCGGCGTTCGCGGATCACATCACCTCCCTGATGGGGTGAGTCTCTCGCCCATCGCCTGCGGCTTGTCAAAGGAGAGGGAGAGGGCAGACCCGTCTGCGCGCCTCCCTTGTCCCCCGCACCGTTCTTGTGCATGCTATCGGCCTCATTGAACGGCAGGATGCAGTACCTATGAACCTTCGCGATCTCGAATATCTGGTAGCGCTGGAAGAGGAGAAACACTTTCGCAAGGCAGCGGAGCGCTGCTTTGTCAGCCAGCCGACCCTGAGTGGCCAGCTGCGCAAGCTGGAAGATGAACTGGGAGTGATCCTCATCGAGCGCACCTCCCGCAAGGTGCTGTTCACGCCCGCCGGCGATGCCATGGCCCGTCAGGCGCGCAAGGTGCTCAAAGAGGCGCGAGAGCTCAAGAGCATAGGCCAGCACTTCGCCGAGCCCATGTCCGGGGAGATCCACATCGGTTTCATTCCCACCGTGGGCCCCTACCTGCTGCCCCACATCATCCAGGATCTGCGTGAACACTTCCCCAAGCTGGAGTTCTACCTCTACGAAGATCAGACCCAGGTGCTGCTCAAGCGGCTGGAGGAGGGGGAGCTGGATTGCCTCGTGCTGGCGGAGCTGGAAGGGATGGAGGGGTTTGGCGCCATCCCCCTCTATCAGGAGCCCATGTGGCTGGCCGTGCCTCAGCATCACCCGGAGGCGAGCGCCAAGGCGGTGCCCCTGCACAATCTCAAGGGCAAGAAATTGCTGATGCTGGCCGACGGTCACTGCCTGCGGGATCAGGCGATGGGTTTCTGTTTTGCCGCAGGCATCGGTGAGGATCAGCGCTTCAAGGGCACCAGTCTGGAGACCTTGCGCAACATGGTCGCCGCTGGCAGCGGCATGACGCTGGTGCCCAGGCTCGCCGTGCCCGCCAACCCGGAGGAGGGGGGCGTCAGCTATCGCCCGGTAATCAACCCCGTGCCGGGGCGCACCATCTCCCTGCTCTATCGTCACTACTCGGTGCGCCGCCCCTGCTTCAATGAGCTGGCGGCCCGCATCTCGAGTCTGATGAAAGCCCTGCTGGGCTGACGCAGCCCGCTCGTCATCCCGAAACAAAAACCGGCGCCTGGTCGCCGGTTTTTGTTGTTTCCAGGGGGACCTAGAAGATGTCGTCGGTGGAGACGGGGCCGTCTGTGGTCGCATCGTCACCGCCATACACCTGGTTGCCATCGGAGATCTGGCTCGCGTAGCGGGTGGGCTCTGTGCCCTCTTTGAAGAACTCCTCCGTGGTACTGCCATCGGCGCGATTGGTCAGCAGACCGGTTTCACGATCGATGCGGACCTGCATGATCCCTTCGGGGACCGGCATCTTGCGTTCGGGCACCTGGTGCAGAGCCGTCTTCATGAAGTCAATCCAGATGGGCTGGGCGGCACCGCCGCCAAACTCGGCCCGGCCCAGACCGCGCTGGTGGTTGTCAAAACCGATCCAGGAGGTGGCCACCAGATTCGGGGTATAGCCGGAGAACCAGGCATCCCGGGATTCGTTGGTGGTCCCCGTCTTGCCCGAGATGTCGTGACGCTTGAGGTCACGGGCTGCCCGCCAGCCGGTACCACGCCAGCCATTGCCACCCCAGATGGCGGTGGTCAGGGTGTCGGTGATGAGGAAGGCGCTCTGGGCACTGATGGTCTGCGGTGCCATGTTGTTGGGCACGACAGGATCGATGGGGCACTGGGCCTTCCAGTCTGCCGTGGTATTGGCATAGGCATCCGCGCTGTCGAGACCGGCGGCGGCCAGCACGCCGCAGTCGCGGCAGGCGGCGGCCGGGTTGGCCTCGAAGAGGGGGGTGCCGAAGCTGTCGGTCACTTCGGTGATGAAGTAGGGGGTGACCTGGAAGCCGCCATTGGCCAGCACCGAGTAGCCGCGCACCACTTCCAGCGGGGTAAACTCCGCCGCACCCAGCGCCAGGGATTCGTTGGCGGAAATGTGATCACGGGCGAAGCCGAAGCGGGTCAGGCCGTCGATATAGGTATCCAGCCCGATGGCGCGCATCAGGCGGACCGACATCACGTTCTTGGACTTGGCAAGGCCGAGGCGCAAGGTGGTCGGCCCTTCATAGATGGCGGGCGAGTTCTTGGGCTGCCACATGGGGCCCTTGGCAGGATCCCACTGGTTGATCGGTGCATCGTTGATGAGGGACGCCAGGGTATAGCCCTGCTCCAGCGCGGTGGCATAGAGGAAAGGCTTGATGTTGGAGCCGACCTGACGACGGGCCTGATCGACCCGGTTGAACTTGGAGAGCTCGAAGCTGAAGCCGCCGACCAGGGCCTCGATGGCGCCGTCTTGCGGGTTCATGGCCACCAGGGCGGCGTTGACGTCGGGGATCTGGGAGAGCAGCAACTCTTCCCCTTTCTCCCTGACCCAGATCTGGGCGCCGACTTTGAGCACATCTCGCGCCGATTTAGGGGCAAAGCCCTGGCGATCGTCGGTGATGAAGGCACGCGCCCACTTGATGCCATTCCAGCCCAGTTCGGCCTGTTTGCCATTCTTGAGCACCAGGGTGGCGCTCTTGTCGCCGAGCTGGGTGACCACGGCGGCCATCAGGGGCTGATAGGTCGGCTGCTTGGCCAGATGGGCCATGATCTGCTCGTAGTCCCAGGCCGTTTCACCGGCTTTCCACAGCAAGGCGGTCGGGCCACGGTAGCCGTGGCGGGTGTCGTAGTCGAAGACACCGTCCAGCAGCGCCTGATGGGCGGCGCGCTGACGCTTGGCGGTGACGGTGGTGTAGACGTGCAGCCCCATGGTGTAGGCATCTTCACCAAACTGCTCCACCATCTTCTGGCGCACCATCTCGCTCAGATAAGGGGCGTTCAGCGTGGTCTCAGCACCGTGAAAACGGGCCTTGATCGGCATCTTGGAGGCTTCGTCATACTGGGCCTGGGTGATTTTGCCGGTTTCCAGCATGCGACCCAGTACCACGTTGCGGCGGGCGAAGGCGCGCTCCGGGGAACGGATCGGGTTCAGCATGGAGGGTGCCTTGGGGAGACCCGCGATGATGGCGATCTCGTCCAGGGTGAGATCCTTGACCTCCTTGCCGAAGTAGACCTGGGCGGCCGCGCCGACCCCGAATGCCCGGTAGCCGAGGGGGATCTTGTTGAGATAGAGGGTGAGGATCTCGTCCTTGGAGAGGTTCTGCTCGATACGCCAGGCGAGGAACACTTCCTTGATCTTGCGTACCAGGGTCTTCTCGTTGCTCAGGAAGAAGTTGCGAGCCACCTGCTGGGTAATGGTACTGGCGCCCTGGCGCGCCTGGCCGGAGACGGCCCAGACGGTGGCGGCACGGATGATGCCGATGGGGTCTATGCCCGGGTGCTCATAGAAGCGGGCATCTTCGGTGGCGAGTACGGCATCGATCATGGACTGGGGTATTTCGTCCAGCCGCAGGGGGATGCGACGAATTTCGCCAAACTGGGAGATCAATTCCCCGTCCCGGCTGTAGACCTTCATGGGGGTAGCCAGTTTGACATCGCGCAGGGCGCTGACATCCGGCAACTGGGGCTTGATGTAGAAGTAGATGCCGATGAGGCTGGCAACGCCCAGCACAGCACCCAGCATCATGACAATAAACAGGCGAACGAGCCATTTCAGCATGGAAGAACTACCAATCGTCTTAAAATTAGCCAACGGGCGCAGAGTATAGCCTTTTTACCCTCGCGGATTCGAGGTTTTCCTGTCCGCAAACAGGCGACCCCGAGAAGAGGCGGGAGGGTAGCACTCTAGGGCACAATTACCAAGGGGGCCGCAATCAAGGCCGAAAGGAGAGGGACGTCAACTTTTGACACAAACTTTATGACATTGATAGATAGAGCATTATATTGAGTTAAGCCGTCACATCATGACGCGCTGTCCTACAATAATACCAATCGGATTAAACATTAGGTCAGTTTTATCCAATCTCGGCTACAAAGTGACATCACCCGCTCCACATCGGCAATAAAGTGCTTCCAGGCCGATGTGCAGGCATCAAGGATGTCGTCGTAATCCTTGAAGCTGCGATTAGCCAACACATGCTGACGAAGCCAGCTCCATACCTGTTCAATGGGATTGAGTTCGGGAGAATAGGGAGGGAGCTTGATCAGGCTGAGATTGGGGAAGTCATCCGCACATTCCATGGTATGCCATCCGGCGCCGTCCATGATCACCACCGCATGACGACCCGGCTTTGTTCGTGCTGCAATCAGTGCCAAGTGCTGCTTCATCACCTCCCGGTTTACCAGAGGACTGAGCAAGGCTTCCGTTGTCCCGGTTGCAGGGCAGACGGCACCGAAGAGATAGACGTACTCGAATTGTTGTTGCTGAATAGCTCGGGGGCGACTGCCACGCCTGGCCCACAGTCGGGTAGTCGTATTTTGTTGACCAAACCGGGCTTCGTCCTGAAACCAGACATCGACATTGGCAAGCGCAACATGACCCGGGATGTTAAGGATCGTTTCCAGCTGGAAGTTTTTTAAAAGCTTCCTGCACCTGCCCATCCTGCTTCGGATGTCGTGAGCGACTGGTTATCCAGGAAAACCCCAGCTCTCTGAGGAGGCGGTAGACATTGGAGAGTTCATAGGCCACACCAAACTCTCGTTCGATATACGTTTGAATATCAGTACCTTGCAGTCGTCCCCCGATGGCCAGCCGGCTTTGTTGGTCGATATATTCGCTAAGCTGGGATAGCTGTTCGGCGCCGAGCTTGGCGGGTCGGCCTGGTGGACGGACACTATCCAGCCCCGCCACGCCGTGTAGCAAGAAGTTGCTCACCCATTTGTTGACACTTGTGCGGCTGACTTTGAGAAAGCGGGCAATGTCAGTTCTGGAATGACCTTCTTGAAAGTGTGCTAACGCCAGGAATCGCATGCGTTTCCTGGCGTTGGTTTCTGCCTTGGCGAGGGCCAAGAAATCGATT
>NZ_JBFODJ010000042.1:0-38316 GCF_040908265.1 Aeromonas sp. R5-1 | reverse complement strand
ATCAAGCAATACATTCAAAACCAGCGGGGCTGACGCCCCGGCGAAATTCCCCTCCCACCTACGTCGGAGGGAGTCCCCTTTCGCATTTAAGATGGTGTTCATGGCATGTCCTGCATGGGGAAAACAAGTGGCATTGCTGGGCGCAGGCCTGGCCTGCGCCTTCACTACCCTCCTTGGCAGCACATCTCGTCCCTGTCGGAGCGCACAAGGGCGGGCCCGGGGGTGTCGGCGTCAACCAGACCGTCCGACAACACGGAGAGCCATAGCGACCGGCACGGTCACAACTTTACGTATTTTTCAAAAAAGTGAGGGAAAGGAGACGGGGCCTGTCGGCGACAGGCCCCGGGAGCACTACCCTTTCAGACCACCGAGGAATTCGGCGCGGGTGTCGGGCTGGGTCTTGAAGACGCCGCCCAGGGAGGTGGTGGTGGTGTAGGAGGTGGAGTCCATCACGCCACGGGCCTTCACGCAGAAGTGGGTCGCCTTGATGCTGATGGCCACGTCCCTGGTGCCAAGCAGGGTCTGCAACGCCAGCAGGATCTGCTGGGTCAGCCGCTCCTGTACCTGGGGACGGCGGGCGAAGAACTGCACGATGCGGTTGATCTTCGACAGGCCAATCACCTTGCCGCGGGGAATGTAGGCCACGTGGGCAAAGCCGTCTATGGTGACGAAGTGGTGCTCGCAGGTGCTGGTGAGGCTGATGTCCCGCACCATGATCATCTCGTCCACCTTCATCTTGTTCTCGATCACCGTCACCTTGGGGAAGGTGGCATAGTCGAGGCCGGAGAAGATCTCGTTCACGTACATCTTGGCAATGCGGTGCGGGGTCTCGGCCAGACTGTCGTCGGCCAGATCCAGTCCCAGCGTCTCCATGATGGCGCGCATATGACCTTCGATTTTTTCCTTTTTCTGCTGGCCGCTCAATTCATTGGCCACCAGAGGTGTCTCAAGGCCCTCGGCCTCGAGCGCCGCCCTGACCAACAGGGCTTCCTGGCTTAAGCTCGTCATCGTGTTTCTCTCCCACGCTCAGGGACTGTGCTGGCCTGCGGCATGGTGCCGCGGCGCAATCTTACAGGGCGATTATTGTCATAATTCTGTCTAACTCAAGCCCGGTGCCCGACTTTATGCCAAACCACCCCGTTTTGTCCGCACCGGCCTGCCCATTCGGGGGCAAGGCGCACGGCCGTGCCGCCTCTTCCCCACCTGCCATCCCGCGCAAGCCTCGCCCTGGTTACCCATCAGGAGGTAATTTAACGGGATAGCGCCCCAGAATCCGATCACACCGGGGCATCTGCCCCCCATTACCGCACCTTCGGCCTGCCCATCGGAGCGGATTTTTGGGATAATCCGCCCCCTACACACCAGAGAGGTCATGATGATGGGATTCGATACCGGTGCACTCCTCCCCTTGGACAAGGCCCTGCAAGGGATGCTGGAACAACTCACCTGCTGTTGCGAGACGGAGCGGTTGCCCCTGCCCCAGGCGCTGGATCGGATCCTGGCCGAGGAGATAAGCTCCCCTCTGTTCGTCCCCCCCTTCGACAACGCCGCCATGGACGGCTATGCCGTGCGCCTGGCGGATCTCGCCGCCGGGGTGCCGCTCCCCGTGGCGGGCAAGGCCTTTGCGGGCCAGCCCTATGAGGGGGAGTGGCCCGCCGTCCACTGCATCCGCATCATGACCGGGGCCCCTGTGCCCCCGGGTGCTGACGCAGTGGTGATGCAGGAAGAAACGCAAGCCGGCGACAACGGGATCACTTTCCTGACCCGCCCCGTTGCCGGCCAGAACATCCGTCGCCGCGGCGAGGACCTGGCGCAGGGTGACAGGGTGCTCGAAAGCGGCCTTCGCCTGAGCCCCAGAGAGCTGCCGCTGCTCGCCTCCCTTGGCATCGCGAACGTCACGGTGCGCCGTCCCCTCAAGGTCGCCATCTTCAGCACAGGGGACGAGCTCAAGCCTCTGGGCACCCCGCTCCAGCACGGGGACATCTACGACTCCAACCGCTACGGGGTCAAGGCGATGCTGAGCCGCATGGGCTGTGAGTGCCTGGACCTTGGCATCATTCCCGATGATCCGGAGGCCCTGCGCGCCGCCTTCTTGCAGGCCGACCGCGAGGCCGATACCCTGATCACCACCGGGGGCGTCTCGGTGGGAGAAGCGGACTTCACCAAGCAACTGCTCGAAGAGCTCGGGGAAATTGGCTTCTGGAAGCTCGCCATCAAGCCGGGCAAACCCTTCGCCTTTGGCCGGTTGCCAAACGCCTGGTTCTTCGGTCTGCCGGGCAACCCGGTCTCCGCCATGGTCACCTTCGATCAGCTGGTGCAACCGGCCCTGGCCAGACTGGCCGGTCAGCAGTTTGCACGCCCGCACCCCCTCCAGGCCCTGGCGACAGAGCCGCTCAAGAAGAGCCCGGGGCGCCTGGACTTTCAGCGCGGCATCCTGAGCGTGGGCCCGAATGGCCTCGAGGTACGCAGCACCGGCTCCCAGGACTCCGGGGTGTTCAGCTCCCTGTCCCGGGCCAACTGCTACATCGTGCTCGAACAGGAGCGCGGCAAGGTAGCCGCCGGTGAGACGGTCACCGTCGAGCCCTTCTCGGGGCTGCTGCTGTGAGCGAGATCCTGAGCGACGCCGAGCTCCTTCGCTACAACCGCCAGATCGTGCTCAAATCCTTCGACTTCGAGGGACAGGAGGCGCTCAAGCAATCCCGCGTGCTGGTCATCGGCGCCGGGGGCCTCGGCTGCGCCGCCAGCCAGTATCTGGCGGTGGCCGGGGTCGGCCACCTCACTCTGGTGGATTTCGATCGGGTGGAGCTCTCCAATTTGCAGCGCCAGGTGCTTCACAGCGACGCGCGCATCGGCCAGCTCAAGGTGGAGTCCGCGGCGACGTCCCTGCGCGCCCTCACCCCCTGGCTCGAGGTGGAGACCCACGCCGCCCTCGCCGACGAGGCGCTGCTCGATGCCCTGCTGCCAGGCCATCAGCTGGTGCTCGACTGCACCGACAACGTCGCCATCCGCAACCTCCTCAACCAGCGTGCCCGCCAGCACAAGGTGCCCCTGGTCAGCGGCGCCGCCATCCGGCTCGAAGGGCAGCTTTGCAGCTTCACCTGGCAGGAGGATGAACCCTGCTACGCCTGTCTCAGCGCCCTCTTTGGCGATCAGGCCCTCACCTGTGTCGAGGCGGGGGTGCTGGCCCCCGTGGTGGGGCTGGTGGGCAGCCTGCAGGCGCTCGAAGCCATCAAGCTGCTGGCGGGCATGGGCAAAAGCTACAGCGGCCGCCTGCTGATGATCGACGGTCTGGGTGGCAGCTTTCGCGAGCTGAAGCTTCCCAAGCGCCCCGACTGCCCGGTCTGCTCAAGACCCTGAGCAGCGCCCACAAAAAAGCCGAACCCCGGGGTTCGGCTTTTTTTATCTACCTCTGCTGTCTGCTCCCCTCAATGGGTTGAGAGGATCCGCTGCAACAGATGATTGAACCCGGCGGGATCTTCCGCCGGCCAGGCGTGGTGACCATCCGGGGTGTGGATGGTGGCATTGGGCAGGGAGGCGAACTGCTCCACCCGCCGCGCCAGGGGCAGATAGTCGTGACTGGTGGAGATGATGGCCACCGGCTGCCAGAGGGTGCCGAGACGAGCCCGCACCGACCAGCCGGGCAGCGCCTCCAGCAGCGCCTTGTAGGTCTTCTTTTTGTTGCGCACGAAGCGCCCCCGGAAGGTGTGGCGCACCTGGGCGAGATCGGGGCCGGGAAAGAGCTCGCGACCGAGCCACCACGCCAGCGGCCGCATGCCGAACCAGCGCAGCCACTTGAGGCGCATGGCATAGCGCTCCTGCTCCTTTGGCGTCTCCAGCAGAAATTCGCTGAAGCCGTTGACCAGCACCAGCCCCTGCACCTTGTGGGGCAGTTGCAGCGCCAGCTCCAGCGCCACCATGGCACCGAGCGACAACCCCACTACCCAGGCAGGCTCGGGCTGTTCGTCGAGCCAGCGGGCCACATCCGCCGCCAGGGTGGGCACGTCAAAGGGCCCCTCCTGCATGCTCTGGCCGTGGCCGCGCAAGTCGATGGCCACCACCCGGTAACGCTCGGAAAAACGCTCGATCTGCGCCTGCCAGTCGAGGCTGGAAGAGCCCAGCCCGTGCAGCAAGAGCAGCAAGGGCCCCTCCCCCGCACTGCGCAGGGCCAAGCCATGGGATTTCATTACCTGATTGCGACGCACCCGTCCCCCCTTTCTCGACGCCATGCCGGCCACTCATGACCAGCCCATCCGCACTCCGGTCCCCTGTCTACCCCTCTCCCACCAGGCTCACCGCCTTGATGTAGGCGTAGAGGCGCATGGCCGGCGTCAGGGCGAGCCGCTGCGCGGAGCGGCTGGTGATCCGGGCCAGCAGTATCTGCTGCCCGAGAGCCAACTGCAACAGGGTCTGCCCCGGTCGCACCTCCCGCACCTCCAGCAGCCGGGTCTCGAGGCAGTTGGAGAGGCTGGAGTGCACGATGGGCTCGGTGGCGATCACCAGATCCCGCGCCGCCACCTTGATCTGCAAGGGGCCCGCTTCATCGGGGGCATGCTCCATGGTCACCATCAGGGTCTGCTCCCCGAGTCGCAGGGTCGCCATCTGCTCGTGCTCGTCGTAGTGGGACAGGGTCGCCGAGAGCATGACCCCGACGTCGTCGCGACTGGCCAGCGACAGGTCGGTGCGGGCGAAGATCTCCTCGGGGGTACCCTGGGCCTCCACCCGTCCCTCTGCCAGCAGCACCAGTCCATCGCAGAGCAGGCTCACCTCCTCCATGGCGTGGCTGACGAAGATCATGGGGATGCCGCTCTCCTGCTGCAAGCCCTTGAGCACGTGGGCCTGATGGATGCGGCTGCGCCTGTCCAGCGCCGAGAAGGGTTCATCCAGCAGCAGCAGATCAGGCTCGGCCAGCAAGGCCCTGGCCAGTGCCACCCGCTGACGCTGACCCCCGGAGAGGCCGTGGGCCGGTTGCCCCAGCAGCTCGGCAAAGCCGAGGCGCGCAGCAAGGGCCTGTGGCTGCCAGCGCCCCCTCCCCTTGCGAGCCGCCAGTTGCAGGTTGCCGAGCACGCTCAGGTGGGGGAAGAGTCGAGCATCCTGAAACACCAGCCCGATGCGCCGCGCCTCGGGGGGCAGGGCTGCAAGCTCGCGCCCCTGCCAGCGCAGGGCATCGCCCGGGGCCCTGTCGAGCCCGGCGATGATACGCAGCAGGGTGCTCTTACCACAGCCCGAAGGACCGAACAGACCGAGGATGCGGCTGGGGGGCAGTGCCAGATCGCACGCCAGGGTGAAGGGGCCGAAATCACGTCTGGCCTTGAGGTAGAGGCTCATCCGAACAGCCTCCGTTGTCGGCGTTGCAGCACGCCGTAGACCAGCACCAGCATCACCAGGGAGAAGCCCATCAGGCCGCCTGCCAGAATATGGGCATTCTGGTAATCCATCGCCTCCACGTGATCAAACAGGGCGATGGAGAGCACCTGGGTCTCCCCGGGAATGTTGCCGCCAATCATCAGCACCACCCCGAACTCCCCCAGGGTGTGGGCAAAGCCCAGCGCTGCCGCCATCACGAAGCTGGGCAACGTCATGGGCAGGATGATGCGAAAGAAGCGCTCAAACGGGCCCATCCCCAGGGTGGCGGCAGCCTCCAGCTCCTTGTTGCCCATGTTGACGAAGGCGGAGGTGAGGGGCTGTACCACGAAGGGGAGCGAGTAGATGACGGAGGCGATGAGCAGGCCGAGGAAACTGAAGGCGAGCGGGGCCCCGAAGGTCTCCCGCCACCAGCCACCGAGGCCGTACTCCGGGGAGAAGGCCAGCAGCAGATAGAAACCGAGCACGGTGGGCGGCAGCACCAGCGGCAGGGCCACCATGGCCTCCACCAGGGGGCGCAGCCGGTGCTGGCTGCGAGACAGCCACCAGGCGAGCGGCGGCGACAGCAGCAGCAAGATGGCAGTGGTGCTGGCCGCCAGTTTCAGGGTCAACCAGACCGCCAGCAGATCCCCTTCACTCATAGGGTCCCCTCTCGGGTGTCGATAAAAAAACAGGGCGCCGTCATGACGGGCGCCGCCTTGGGACACGTCAGGCACCGGATCTGGCCAGCACGGGGCGGGCCGGCAGACGCCGGGCGCTTACTGCGGCAGGGCGTAACCCGCCGCCTTGATCTGCGCCTGTCCCGGCCCCTTGAGCCAGGCGACCAGGGCATCCACCGCCGCCCCTTTCTTCAGCACCAGGGCCTGCTGCTCGATGGGGGGATAGAAGCTGGCCGGCACCGTCCAGGCTTCGCCGGTCTTGCCCGCCTCCACCAGATTGGCCCAGGCGACGAAGCCCAGCTTCGCATTGCCGGTGTCGACGAACTGCCAGGTCTGGCTGATGTTGGTGCCGGTCAGCACCCGATACTGCTTGGGATCGATCATGAGATGAGCCAGGGTCGCCATGGCGGCGGCGCCATAGGGCGCTGTCTTGGGGTTGGCGATGGCCAGCTCCCCCTGCCAGTGGCGCAAGGTGGCCTCGTCAGGGGCAGGCCCCCCCTTCTGCCAGAGGCCGAGCTGACCGATGGCATAGGTGAAGCGCTCGCTCCCCTTGCCTTCCGACTCCAGCTTTTGAGGGGTCGCCACGTCGGCCGAGAGGAAGAGATCGAAGGGCGCACCGTGGGTGATCTGGGTATAGAGCACGCCGGTGGCCGCCGAACTGATGACGACGCTGTGGCCGGTCTTGGCGGTGAACTCCTTGCCGATGCGCTCTATGGTGCCCTTGAAGTTGGCCGCCACCGCCACCTTGACCTCGTCAGCCAGCACAGCACTGCTGTACATGGCGCCGGCGCCCAGCACCAACACGGATACCCATCTCTTCATTCCGTTGCTCCTTATGCTCCGGCACGGCCGGATCGATTGACGCGAGCCCGAGGCTCACTCCCCTTGTTGCCAGCGGGCCAGGGCGGCGTCATCGCTCGCCCTGGCCTCGACCCAGCGTTGCACCCCGTCGGCGATCAGCTCTTTTTTCCAGAACGGCGCCCGGGTCTTCAAGAAATCCATGATGAAGTGGCAGGCCTCGAAAGCCGCCTCGCGGTGGGCGCTGCTCACCACCACCAGCACAATCTGATCCCCGAGCAGCAGCTCGCCGATGCGGTGAATGAGGGTGCACTCCTGCAGGGGCCAGCGCCCGCGGGCCTCGGCCACTATGTTCGCCAGCGCCTTCTCGGTCATGCCGGGGTAGTGTTCGAGGGCCAGCCCCTTCACATGCTCCCCCTGATTGAAGTCGCGCACCTTGCCGACAAAGCTGACAATCGCGCCTGTGTCCTGCCGGGCAGCGAGGCGGGCATATTCGTCCGCCAGCGAGAAGTCATCCCGCTGCACCAGGATGCGATCGATCATGGTTGCCTCGCTCATCATCAGCCTCCGGTCACCGGCGGGAAGAAGGCGACCTCATCCCCGTCATGGAGGGGGGTATCCAGCGGTACCAGGGTCTGGTTGACCGCCACCAGGAGCTTGCCGGATTCGAGCGCCAGCGCCCACTTGTCACCTCGCTCGCTCAAGGCGGCGCGAAGGACATCGGCACTGGCGTAGTCGCAAGGCAGGCTGAGCTCGTCGCAGCCGACCAGCTCACGCACCTGCGCAAAAAACAGAACCTTGATCATGCCTGCTCTCCTTGGGTCGCACCCAGCTGGAAATGACCGGACTTGCCGCCCTTTTTCTCCACCAGACGCACCTGCTCGATCACCATGTCCTTTTGCACCGCCTTGCACATGTCGTAGATGGTCAGGGCCGCCACCGAGGCGGCGGTGAGCGCCTCCATCTCCACCCCGGTCTTGCCCGAGAGCTTGCACAGGGTGCGGATATGGACCCGATTGTGCGCCGTCTGGGGGGCTATCTCTACCTCCACCCGGGTCAGGGCCAGGGGATGGCACAGGGGAATGAGGTCGGCGGTCTTCTTGGCCGCCATGATGCCGGCGATGCGGGCGGTGGCGAACACGTCCCCCTTGTGGTGCTGACCACTCAGGATCAACGCCAGGGTCTCGGGGGCCATGGTCACGAAAGCCTCGGCGCGGGCCTCGCGTTCGGTCACCTGCTTGTCGGTGACATCCACCATGTGGGCCTCGCCGCTCTGGTTGAGATGGGTCAGGTTCATCTATGCACCTATCGAAAAATAAGATGGATGATCCGGGTTTACTCCCGGGATCACAGATGGGTCACGAAGTTGCACGGCCGGGTACGGGCATCGAGCTGATCCCGGATAAGCTGTTCCCAGCCCAGACGGCAGGCGCCGGTGGAGCCGGGCAGGCAGCAGATCAGGGTGCGATTGGCGAGCCCTGCCAGGGCACGGCTCTGCATGGCGGAGCCTTTTATCTCGGCAAACGAGAGCTGGCGGAACATCTCGCCAAAGCCCTGCACCGTGCGCTCGAACAGCACGCCGACCGCCTCGGGCACCCGGTTCTGCTCGTTGAAGCCGGTGCCGCCGTTGATGAGCACCACCTGGACTCCCTCGTCGGCAATCCAGTCGCTCACCTGGGCGCGGATGCGAAACAGGTTGTCTGGACAGAGCGCCCGATCGGCCAGCACGTGGCCGGTCTGGGTCAGGGCCTCGACCAGATAGTCCCCCGAGCTGTCATCGGCAGCGGTGCGACTGTCGGAAACCGTCAGGACGGCGATCTTGAGAGGGATGAATTCGCTGTGTTTGGGTGCCATTGGGGCCATTCCTGTCAATCATTGACCACGAGAGGATGAGGTGAACGCGCCGCACCGTGGTGCCAGCCATGAAAGGAGCCGGTGGGCGCCGCGTTGCCGGGAAGGGATTCTATCAAAAGATGTCTGGCTGGGGGGCGTCATTGCCCATTAATCTCGAAGGCCGCCGGATCCCGAGGATCCGGCGGCCTTCCCATCAGAAGCCTGGCACCCCTTTCATGTCAGGCAGTTGGTGCGCAATCCCCTTGTGGCAGTCGATGCAGGTGTTGGCCCCGCTTGCCAGGTTGGTGGAGTGCATCTGGGCGGCCCGACGCCCTTGCAGGGAGAAGTCCATGTACTCGAAGTTGTGGCAGTTGCGGCACTCGCGCGAATCCGTCTCCTTCATCCGCTGCCACTCCCGCTCGGCCATCTCCCGCCGGTGGGATTCAAACTTCTCGCGGGTATCCACCTTGCCGGTGATCATGCCCCACAGCTCCTTGGAGGCCTGCACCTTGCGGATGATCTTGTAGGTCCATTCGTGGGGTACGTGGCAATCCGGGCAGCTGGCCCGCACGCCGGAGCGGTTGGCGTAGTGGATGGTGTCGCGGTACTCCACGAACACGTTGTCCTTCATCTCGTGGCAACCGGTGCAGAAGGCCTCGGTGTTGGACGCTTCCATGGCGGTGTTGAACCCGCCCCAGAAGATGACGCCACCGAAGAAGCCCATCAGCAGGATGACCCAGAGGGCCGCCTTCGACGGTGACTTGAAGGTGGTCCACAGACGCTTCACAAAGCCGGGTAATTTCATCTATGGGCTCCTCAGTTCAGCGCTTCAACCGGTTTGAAGGTATTGTTCACCAGCGGCTTGGCGTCCGCTTGCGGCACGTGGCACTGCAGACAGAAGTAGCGGCGCGGAGAGACTTCGCCCAGGGTCATGCCGTCGCGGGTCTCGAAGTGGGTGGGGCTTATCTTGGGGGCCTTCATGGCACTGGCGTTCTTGAAGCTGTGACAGGCCAGGCACTTGTTGACCTTGTTGTCCACTTCATAGTTGCGGGTGTCGTGGGGGATCAGCGGGGGCTGGTGCATGTACTGGCGATCGTAGAGGTCGCCATCCTTGCGAAAGTTCTTCAGAGGGGCCGCGTCGGCATCCGTCACCAGATCCGTGCTTCCCCGCTCCGACTTGATGCCCCCCGTGCTGTTGGTGATCTCGGGGACGGCCGCCATCAAGGAACCCGCCATCAGGCAGGCCAGCATTGCTCCAATCAGCTTCTTCATTATGTGTTCTCCGACGTTTTCTCTGCCTTGACGGCAAAACCTACAGTGATTTCAAAAACTTGCTCCGCGCAGACATCGATGCAACGGCCGCAGTTGGTACACTCCTGAGCCGCAATCAAGGGCCCGTGACCACGCCTGGCACCGTGAACGGGGCCGCGCAGGATGGGACGCTCCGGGCAGACCGCATAACAATCCATGCAGTTGCTGCACCGCTCGCGCCCCGAGGCTGCAATCTTGATGAACCCGACCCGGTTGACCAGGGCATAGAAGGCCCCCACCGGACAGAGGTGGCCGCACCAGCCCCGCTCCACCACAAAAAGGTCGAACAGGAACAGCACCGCCAGCAGGCCCCAGCCCGCCCCCATGCCAAACAGCAGGCCCCGCAGGGTGAGCGACACCGGATTGACCAGCTCCCACACCAGCACGCCTGTGATGGCCGGCGCCACCAGCACCATGGCCAGCAGCCAGTAGCGGGTAGCGCGGTTGAACTGACCATTGCCCTTGAGCCCGAGCCGCCCCCTGAGCCAGGCGGCGACATCGGTGACCAGGTTGACTGGACAGACCCAGGAGCAGAACACCCGCCCCCCGACCAGCCAGTAACCCGCGAGCACCAGCCCGGCCCCGAGCCACAGGGTGGGGATGGGCCACTGGCCCGCCGCCACCGACTGCAACAGGGTCAGGGGATCCGTGAGGGGCACCGTCTCCAGCAGCAGGGAGCTGGAGAGGTTGCCCTTGAGGATCCAGATGCCCGCGAGCGGCCCCAGCAGGAACAGCCCCAGCACCCCGAACTGGCAAAGCCGGCGCAGCAGCAGGAAGCGGTGGGCACGCCACCACCCCAGCCTGGCCGTGGCCTCGGCCCCTGGATACCGACTCATAGACCCTCCGGTTTGCGGGTCGGCAGGGTGAGCCTGTCGCCGATGAGCGATTTGCCCGCCTTCGCCTTCTCTTCCCAGCCGAGCCGGTAGTGGTGACCCAGCTCCCCCTTGGCAAGCTGGCGAGGCACCACCTTGATGGCCGCCTCCTCCAGCACGCAGGCGTGCTCGCACTTGCCGCAGCCGGTGCAGAGATCGCTGTGCACCGTGGGCAGGAATATGGCGTGCTTGCCTGTGCGCGGGTTGTGCTGCAGCTCCAAGGTAATGGCCTTGTCGATGAGGGGGCAGACCCGGTAGCAAACGTCGCAGCGCAGCCCCAGGTAGTTGAGGCAGGTCTCGTGATCGATGAGCACCGCCACCCCCATCCGCGCCTGATCGATATCGGTCATGGCCCGATCCAGCGCCCCGCTCGGGCAGGCCGCCACGCAGGGGATGTCGTCACACATCTCGCACGGAACGGCGCGCGCCTTGAAGTAGGGGGTGCCGGTGGTCACGGGTTCAAACAGCCGGGCGAGCTTGAGGGTGTCGTAGGGGCAGGCCAGGGCGCAGAGCCCGCAGCGCACGCAGGCGCCGAGAAACTCGGCCTCGTCGAGGGCGGCCGGCGGGCGCAGCGCCTGGGCAGGCAAAGCCTGCACCTGCTGGCGCGCCACGCCGCCGAGCCCCACGCCAAGCAGGCCCACACCGCAGACCCCCTTGGCCATGTCGGCCAGAAACTGGCGCCGACTACGACTCATCTCGCGCTCCCCCGCCTCAGGCCTTCATGACCTTGACGGCGCACTTCTTGTAATCCGTCTCCTTGGAGAGCGGATCGGTGGCGTCCAGGGTCAGCTTGTTGACCAGCTGGCTCGCATCGAAGAAGGGCATGAACACCAGTCCCTTGGGCGGACGGTTGCGGCCACGGGTCTCGACCCGGGTCTTCACCTCGCCCCGGCGGGAGGAGACGATCACCTCTTCACCACGGCGCACGCCACGGGCCTTGGCATCTTCCGGGTGCATGAACAGCACCGCATCCGGGAAGGCGCGATAGAGCTCGGGCACGCGACGGGTCATGGTGCCGGTGTGCCAGTGCTCCAGCACGCGACCGGTGGAGAGCCACATGTCGTACTCTTTGTCCGGAGCTTCGGCAGCCGGCTCATAGGGCAGCGCGAAGATGACCGCCTTGCCGTCGGGCTTGCCGTAGAAGCGCACCCCCTCCCCCGCCTTCACGTAAGGGTCGAACCCTTCGCGATAGCGCCACAGGGTCTCCTTGCCGTCCACCACCGGCCAGCGCAGGCCACGGGCTTCGTGATACTGATCGAACGGCGCCAGGTCGTGGCCATGGCCGCGACCGAAGGAGGCGTACTCCTCGAACAGCCCCTTCTGGACGTAGAAACCAAAGTGCTCGGCCTCGTCGTTCAGGGCCCCCTTGCTCTGCTCTTTCGGGAACTGGTTCACCTGGCCGTTGGCATAGAGCACGTCGAACAGGGTCTTGCCCTTCACTTCCGGCATCTTGGCAATCAACTCAGCCGGCCACACCTCTTCCACGGTGAAGCGTTTGGAGAACTCCATCAGCTGCCACAGGTCGGACTTGGCCCCTTCCGGTGCCTTCACCTGCTGGTGCCAGAACTGGGTGCGACGTTCGGCGTTGCCATAGGCCCCCTCTTTCTCCACCCACATGGCGGTGGGCAGGATGAGGTCGGCCGCCTGGGCGGTCACGGTCGGATAAGGGTCGGAGACCACGATGAAGTTGGCCGGGTTGCGATAACCGGGCAGCGCCTCTTCGTTCATGTTCGGGCCGGCCTGCATGTTGTTGTTGCACATCACCCAGTAGGCGTTGAGCTTGCCGTCTTTCAGCATGCGGTTTTGCAGCACGGCGTGGTAGCCCACCTGCTCCGGGATGGTGCCTTCCGGCAGCTTCCAGATCTTCTCGGCGATGGCGCGGTGTTTGGGATCCGTGACCACCATGTCCGCCGGCAGACGGTGGGCGAAGGTACCCACTTCACGGGCGGTACCACAGGCGGAGGGCTGGCCGGTCAGGGAGAAGGGGCCGGAGCCCGGCTGGGAGATCTTGCCGGTCAGCAGGTGGATGTTGTAGCAGAGGTTGTTGGCCCAGACGCCACGGGTGTGCTGGTTGAACCCCATGGTCCAGTAAGAGACCACCTTCTTGTCCGGATCCGCATAGATCTGGGCCAGCTTCTCGAGCTTGTCCTTGGGCACGCCGGAGAGCTTGGAGACGGACTCCAGATCGTAATCCGCCACGAACTTGGCGAAGTCGTCGAAGCTCATGGGGGTGGAGTCGCCGCTGTCCGGGTTCTTGGCCTTTTGCTGCAGCGGGTTGGTGGGACGCAGGCCGTAACCGATGTCGGTCACCCCTTTGCGGAACTGGGTGTGCTTGTTGACGAACTCCCAGTTCACCTTGTCGTTCTGGATGATGTAGTTGGCGATGTAGTTGAGGATCGCCAGATCGGTCTGGGGGGTGAACACCAGCCCGTTGTCCGCCAGCTCGAAGCTGCGGTGCTCGAAGGTGGAGAGCACGTGCACCTGCACATCCTGGTGGGACAGACGGCGATCGGAGATGCGCGACCAGAGGATGGGGTGCATCTCGGCCATGTTGGAGCCCCACAGCACGAAGGCGTCGGCCTGCTCGATGTCGTCGTAGCAGCCCATGGGTTCATCCATGCCGAAGGTACGCATGAAGCCCACTACCGCGGAGGCCATGCAGTGACGGGCATTGGGATCCAGGTTGTTGGAGCGCAGGCCTGCCTTCATCAGCTTGGCGGCGGCATAGCCTTCCCAGACGGTCCACTGGCCGGAGCCGAACATGCCGACGGCGGTCGGGCCCTTCTCTTTCAGGGTCGCCTTGAACTTCTCGGCCATGATGTCGAAGGCCTGATCCCAACTGATGGGGGCGAAGTTGCCGTTCTTGTCGAACTTGCCGTTCGTCATGCGCAGCATGGGCTGGGTCAGGCGATCCTCCCCGTACATGATCTTGGAGAGGAAGTAGCCCTTGATGCAGTTCAGGCCACGGTTGACCGGTGCATCGGGATCCCCCTGGGTCGCCACGACGCGGCCAGCCTGGGAGCCCACCAGCACGGAACAGCCGGTCCCGCAGAAGCGGCACGGTGCCTTGTCCCAGGTGATGGCGGTCTTGTCGGTACTGGTGATCAGGTTCGCCGCCAGAGTGGGGGCACTGACACCGGCCACGGCAGCGGCTGCCGCCACCGCATTGGCCTTCATAAAGTCGCGTCGACTCAGCTTCATGACATATCCTCGCATTGCTTAATCACATCAATGACAGCCATTGTGACGAGCCGCGCTGGCTCAGCTCCATGGCGCTTTATTCCTTTGCTCTGGGCTTTCGTTCATCGAACGCAGACAACAGACCCGGCATCCCGTGTATTACCCATGGCGGTCAGCGAACGACTCTTGCGCTTCTGCCACATGACGCCTTATTCCCCATCTTCGGCGTCCATTTCATCGAACTGGTGGTAGATCAGGGCCGCAGAGAGCACCCCGGGCAACCCCTGAATGGTGTCGATGGCCGCCATGATGGGGCGCTGGCTCGGCCCCTCCAGGGTCACCACCAGCTTGCCCTCCTCGCTGACGGCGTGGATCTCGGCCCCGTCCAGGGTCGCAATCCGCTCTGCCAGGGCGTGGCGCAGATCGGGCTGGGTCAGCACCACCAGGCTGGATACATGGAACTCTTCTCGCGTCATATCACCGTTTTCCAACTTGTTCGTCTCTTGGGTCATCGCGAAGCCTCGCCACGAGACAGACCGATGCTGATGCTGCCCACCGGGCAATCCGCCACGCAGGCCCCGCAGCCGTTGCACGACTCGGCATGGATGCCGGGGGTGGGTACGCGCCCCAGCCGGGGGGAAAAGCGGATGGCCTGCTGCTCGCAGCTGTCCTGACAGCGCTGGCAGAACACCTGGGCAGTGGCCAGACAGCCCGCCTCGATATGGGCCACATACTCCCAGGGTGTCTGGATTGTCGGCCTGAACACCGGCGCCTGGCAGGCGCTGACACACTCGGTGCAGAAGGTGCACTCGCCGCGGTGAAAATCCACCGTGGGGAAGCCCCCGTCTCCCTTGATCAGGATCTGCTCGGGACAGGCCGCCAGACAGTCGCCGCAGCGGGTACAGCCGGCCACGAACTCGTCCCAGGAGACGGACCAGGGCAACTGGATCCCAGCCTTGGGGGCGCTCAGGCGTCCCCGAAACAGGCCTCTGCGTGACAAGTTGACCCCGTCGGTCATATCGACTCCTCTTTTCGGGGACGAATGCCCCCGCGCGGATCCCGTGACTGGCATTTTCAATGCCAATTATAAGCGTGGGTGTATATTGCGGCCCTGACAAGTCAGGGGATATACCACCAGGGAGATAAACAGGGGGGATTCTTGCGCTGGATCAAACCCTTGGCGTAATTAGACACAGCAGGGGCAAGGTAAATTACCCCTATGTGAGGATTGATAATTAATCGAAGGTTATTTGAGGTGCACGGCGGCTGTCAGCCGCCGATGGAGGCCAGGTGGGGGGTCATGCCTGCATTGCCTTCATGGAGGCGATGGGTGGCGGCCTTGCCGGTCAGCGCCTGGCGAATACGCCATTGCAGCGCCTCCTGCTGGCTGTCATCGGTGAGCAGATCCCGCAGTTCCACCCCGTTGTCGCCAAAGAGACACAGGTGCAGCTTGCCCTTGGAGGAGACCCGCAGCCGGTTGCAACCGGCGCAAAAATCCTTGCTGTAGGGCATGATGAGCCCCACCCCGCCCCTCGAGTCCGGGTGCGTGAACACCTGGGCAGGGCCATCATCCAGGCCGCGCAGCTGCTGCACCCAGCCGCTCTCTTGCAGGCGCTGCTTGATGAGTTCACCGCTGGTATGGTGATCGCGAAACAGGGCGTCCATCTCGCCGGTCTGCATCAGTTCGATGAAACGAAGCTCGATGGGTTTGTCCCGGATCCAGGCGAGGAATGTCTCGAGCTGATGATCATTGAGCCCCTTGAGCAGCACGGCGTTGATCTTGACCGACCGAAAACCTGCACTCAGGGCGGCGTCTATCCCCGCCATCACCTCCGCCAGCTTGTTCTCGCCGGTGATCTGGTGGAACTGGCGGGGATCCAGGCTGTCGACGCTGACGTTCAGGGCCGTCAGCCCCGCATCGAACCACTCGCGGGCACGCTCCTTGAGGCGATACCCGTTGGTGGTCATGGCCACCTTCTCGATGCCGGGGGTATTGGCCACGGTCTCGATGATGGCCGTGAAGTCGCGGCGCAGGGAGGGCTCGCCTCCGGTCAGACGCACCTTGCGCGTCCCCATGGCGGCAAACCCGGAGACGACGCGACGGATCTCCTCCAGAGAGAGGAAGGACTGGCGCCCCTCACCATCTCCTTTCGGCGGGTGATAGCCGTCCGGCAGACAGTAGGTACAGCGGAAATTGCAGACGTCGGTGACCGACAGACGCAAATAGTAAAAGCGACGGGAAAAACCATCTTCAAGTGGCAACATAAACACCTTTCCAAATACGGGAGGCCAGGGCATTTCTTTCCTGACCCTTTCAGCTCGTACATCGGCTGACGGCGATCTCCCCCTATCTCAATGACTTAGGCAAAATCGCTCGGAGTTCATCTAGTTTTTCGATGCTAGCACAACTTGGAGTACACTCCCATGCTACTTTGTGGGGTCTTTGTGGGTGAAAAGGGAGCCGGTCGGCATGGGAAAATGGTTCAGAGTGCAGTCGGTCAGCAGCGCCATCGGTCGCTCCATGGTGCTGATCCTGTTCATGGCCAGCCTGATCGCCGTGGTGGCCATGGTCACCCTCTTCTATTCGGTTCCCGATGCCAAGGCCATCAACCTGTCGGGATCCCTGCGCATGCAGGCCTACCGCATGGCCTATGAAATCGAGAAGGATCAGGTCGTCCTCGGCCGGCTCGCCCAGTTTGAACAGACCCTTCATGCCCCCGAGCTGCAGGAGACCCAGCGCTGGATCACGCCCGCCTCCCTGCGCCGCACCTATGGTGAAGTCCTGCTGCAATGGCAAGTGATGCGCGAACACATCGAGAATGCCACCCCCAGCCGTTATACCGACAATACGGAACAGTTCGTCGCCGCCATCGATGACTTCGTCAACCAGATGCAGTACCACGTGGAGTTCAAGGTGCGCATGCTGGCCCTGGCCGAGGGGCTAGGGCTGCTCGCCATCATCACCATCGCCTGGTGCACGGTGCGCTTCACCCGCCAGCAGGTGGTGGCGCCCCTCAACCAGCTGGTCTATTGCGCACGCCAGATCCAGCGTCAGGAATTCGATCTCACCCTGCCCCCTCACTGTGAAAACGAGCTGGGAGAGTTGTCGGGGGCGTTCGCGACCATGGCCGACGAGCTTGGCAAACTCTACCGGGAGCTGGAAAGCAAGGTGGAGGAGAAAACGGCCAAGCTGCAACAGGCCAACGACACCCTCTCCTTCCTCTATTCCACCGCCCAGAAACTGCACGCGGCGCCCCTCAGCCGCCGCACCCTGCAAAAGCTGCTGGAGCGGGCCGCCGCCCACCAGCACATCGAGTACATCCGCCTCACCCGCTTCGAGCACAATGCGATGCCGGTCTACATCACAGGTCGCAAGGGGTGGCCGGGGGATCTGGACGCCGTGGTGAGCTTTTACCTGCAGATGGATGACGAGGAGTACGGCCGGCTCGACATGATAAGCGACCACCCCATCGACGAGCGGCTGATGAAGAACTTCTCCATGTTGCTGGCCCAGGTGCTGCACAAGGATCAGACCCTGCTGCAGCACCAGCGCCTGCTGCTGATGGAAGAGCGCGCCGTCATCGCCCGTGAACTGCACGACTCCCTCGCCCAGGCCCTCTCTTACCTGAAGATCCAGGCCACGCTGCTCAAGCGCTCCTTCGCCAAGGGGGACAGGGCCAAGACCGAGGCAGCCATGGAGCAGATCGACGAGGGACTCAGCAATGCCTATACCCAGTTGCGTGAACTGCTCGGCACCTTCCGCCTCAGCATCGGCGATGCCAACCTGGGTGAAGCCATCGCGGTCATGCTCGAGCAGCTCAAACCCCAGACGCACTCCGACATCAGGCTCCAGTACGGACTGACGGACACCGACCTGGAAGCGGGGCAGCACATCCACATCCTGCAGCTGATCCGTGAGGCAGTGCTCAATGCCATCAAGCATGCCAGCGCGCGGCACATTGACGTTAGCTGTGAGACCCTGGCTGATGGTAACATCCAGGTTCAGATTGCAGACGATGGTGTTGGAATAAGGGGCGCAAGCTCGGCGGTGAATCACTACGGTCTCAGCATCATGAATGAACGCGCCAACAAATTGCGCGGCCAGTTGACCATCAGTGAACCGCCCTCCGGGGGCACCCGCATACACCTGACCTTTCCCACCAGCCTAACAAGAGACGCCTGATGGACGAGATGAAATACAGTGTTCTGGTCGTGGATGACCACCCCCTGATGCGCAAGGGAATTGTGCAACTGCTGGAGTTGGAAGATAACATCGACGTGGTTGGCGAGGCTTCCAACGGCACCGACGCCGTGGCCATGGCCAAGGAGTCCGAACCGGACCTCATCCTGCTCGACCTCAACATGAAGGGGTTGTCAGGTCTCGATACCCTCAAGGCGCTGCGGGCCGAAGAGGTGACTTCCCGCGTGGTGATCCTGACCGTCTCTGACGCCCGCCAGGATGTGGTTGCCCTGCTCAAGGCAGGCGCGGACGGATATCTGCTCAAGGACACCGAGCCTGACATGCTGCTGGCCCAGCTGGCTGACGTGATGACCGGCAAGCAGATCCTGAGCGAGCCGCTACGTCCCTATCTCGAGAACATCTACGAGCTGGACCACCTGCAGCAGAAGCTGGAGAGCCTGACCCGACGCGAGATGCAGATCATGCGTGAAATCGCCAAGGGGTTGTCCAACAAGCAGGTCGCCTCAGTGCTCCATATCTCCGAGGGAACCGTCAAGGTCCACGTCAAGAGCCTGCTGAAAAAGCTCGAGGCCCAAAGCCGCGTCGAAGCAGCCGTCATGTACCTGGAACAGCGCAACTGAGGTCCCGGCCTCCTACCAGCAAGGGGTCACCATCCGTGCCTCCTTGCTGGCCCCCTCTTCTTTCCCCAAATGGCGCGGAACCCGGTGCTCTATTGAGTAGATGGATTATTATTTTCATGACATCGCACGGGAAGGAAACATCGACATGACCTTTGAGCAGATAGAGCTGGTCCAGAAAGCCTGGGGCAGGGTGAGCGCCCTGAACAACAGCTATGTCCAGGAGGTGTATGAAGAGCTGTTCAGATTGTCTCCCGAACTCAGGGCCCTCTTCCCCCCACATCAGGAGCTGCCCGTTGCCAAGGTGTCGGACACCCTGAACACCGTCATCACCAGCCTCTCCCAGCTGGATGCACTGGGTTTCATCATTCGCGATCTCGGCAGGCGTCACCAGCGATTCAACGTTCAACCCCACCAGTTTGCGCTGCTCAAACAGGCGCTGACCCAGGTACTGGCACGGCGTCTCGGCAGTGGTTTTACCCCGGCACTGGCACAGGCCTGGTCGCAGATGTATGACGAAATAGCCGCCCTGATGCTGGACGGCATGACACAGCACACCGAATTGACCACCTGATCCCCTGGCCTTTGCCCCCAATCGCTCAATGGGTCTGTAACAGGCATTTTGCATGAATCAAATTTGCAATATGCGAAAATAGACTCATTCTGCACACGGGGTATGTTCGGCGCCCTAACACCTCACCTGAATCCCTTTCGCACTGCCTTGCCTGCATTCGCGACATCAAATCACAATAGATTGATTTTAAATGGATATTAAAAATAACCACGGGAAATGACTCACCCCTTCGCCACGCCACCTCTCTCTGGCACGGTCACTGCATTGTCACATTCAGCAATGACTGATTAGGAGGATGGAACATGAAACTTCAACAACTGGCACTGTTCCCCTTGCCGTCCCACATACTGCCCGGTGGCAAGCTCCCCCTTCGCCTGTTCGAGCCGCGCCACCTGCAGATGCTCAAGGAGTCCTTCCTCGAGGATCGTGGCTTTGGCATCGTGATGGAAGAGACCACCAGCACGGGCACCTGCGGACGGATTCTCCCGGTCGGAACCCGCGTCAAGGTGACTGATTTTTATACCCTCAACGACGGTTTGCTCGGGGTCACCGTGCTCGGCCTTGAACGCTTCTGCATCCACGAGATGGAAACGGATGACGCAGGCCTCAGGCACGCCCAGGTCGAGCCGTTGCCCAACTGGCCGAGTGCGGATTCTGATATCAGCGACAACCAGCTGGTCAGCCGCTTGAGAGAGGTCTTTGCACAATACCCGGAACTGGATGAGCTCTACCCGGACAAGCAGTTCGACGATGCAGCCTGGCTCTGCCAACGCTGGCTCGAGATCCTGCCCATGCCGATCTATGAAAAACAGATGTTGATTGCCAAACAGAACAGTGAAGCGGCGCGCCAGTTCTTGCGCCGACTGATCGCACAGTGAGTCAAAGAGTGAGTCAACGGTTGGTTTGCAAAACGCGAATTCTCGGCACTACATTCTTATAATGAAAAAATGAGAATTGCATTTTGCAATCACGGTAGCGATAAATAACACACAATTCAGCTACAGGCCGCAAATAACAGGTTTTGAAAAGTTGGCACGACTTTTTCATATAAAACCGTACAACCCGATTTATCCCGTGCTCTCTTCAGTATTTGCTGAAGAATTGGTCAACCACCAGGTTGACCATTTTTTTTACCCAAAATCGGCCGGCATCACCTGCAATGGCGGAGCAGGCAGCTTCGCAGCCTGGCAAGACTGATGGGTTTGGCCAGAAAATCGTTCATGCCCTGGGCAAGGCAGCGGGCCCTGTCCTCCATCATGGCATTGGCCGTCAACGCGACGATGGGCACCTCGTACCCCATGTCCCGCAGGCGCCGGGTCGCCTCCAGCCCATCCATCTGCGGCATCCGCATATCCATCAGGACAAGGTCCGGCTGCTGCTTCGCCACCTGTGCCAGGGCCTCCAGCCCATTACCTGCCAGCCTCACCCTGCACACCAGCTTCTGCAACATCAGGGATACCACCAGCTGATTGACCGGACTGTCTTCCACCACCAGCACATCCAGCTCCAGTCTGGCGCACTCTTCACTATCGGGGGCGGCGGCCGGAGCACAGGGAGAGGCCATCCCGGGCAGCTCGAACCAGAAGCAGCTTCCCAGCCCAGGCGTGCTCTGCACGCAAATGTCTCCCCCCATCAGCTGCACCAGCCGCCTGCAGATGGCCAGCCCGAGCCCCGAGCCGGAGAAGCGGCGGGTTGCCGAACTGTCGACCTGATAGAAGGGTTCAAACAGCAATGTCTGATCCTCGGTGGAGATGCCGATCCCCGTGTCGCTGACCATGACCCCCAGCTTTTCCTCCTCCCAGGTCAACGCCAGACGCACGCTGCCGACGGAGGTGAACTTCACGGCATTGCCAAGCAGGTTGCCTATCACCTGGGAGAGGCGGACGGCATCCCCTTGAAGGCGTTCAGGGAGCGTCTCATCCAGATGCCAGTGCAGTGTGATGCCCTTGGCACTGGCCTGTGCCTGCAAGGGCTCCACCAGGGCACGGCACAGCTCGGCTGGTTGAAAGGGTTCACAGTGCAGCGTCAGGGTATGTGACTCTATTTTCGAGAAATCGAGCACATCGTCGATGATGGTCTGCAACAGATGCGCAGAGTGGGTGGCATGGCCGATGAGGGTCTGTTGCGGAGTGTCGAGCCGGCCGTGCTGCAGCAGATCCAGCATCCCCAGCACGGCGTTCATGGGAGAGCGGATCTCGTGGGTCATCATGGCGAGGAACTGGGATTTGGCACGGTTGGCCGTCTCGGCATCGTCCCGCGCCCGCGCCAGCTCCTGCTCGCGGCGGATCTGGCTGCCTATCTCCCGCGCCGTGCCCCGATAGCCGAGGAAGCGGCCACCGGCATCATGGCAAGGCTCCGCATTGATCTCCATCCAGCAAGGCCCGCCCGCCAGCATCACCTGGGCCCGCATTCCCCGCACCGGCAGATGGTGGGCGATCAGGTGCCGATAGTGGCTCCAGGCCGGGTCCTGCTTGTCGTGGGCAAAATCATAGAGGCTTCTCCCCGTCTGGCGGGCCAGCACTTCCCCCTGATAGCCAGGGGCAGAGACATAGCTGAGCCTGTGCTGGGGATCGGTCTCCCAGAACCAGTCAGAGGCCATGGCGGCAAAACTGCGAAAACGCTGTTCGCTGGCCTGCAGGGCCAGGGTCTTGAGGTCAACCTGTTCTTGCAGGCGAGCCCGATAGGCGATGTTGACCAGAGCCTGGGAGATGAGCGGGCGACAACGCTGCATCGCCGCCTTGCTCTTGAGATCGAAGGTGCCCGCCACGCTGTGCCGGCAGATGAGCACACCGGAAAACCCCGGTCCCTGCAAGCCTGTCATCATGACGCTGGCCCAGCCCGGCGCCCCTGCCAGCGGCGCCAGCTCAGGCAGTTGGGCGGGATCATAGATGACCAGGGTCTCCCCCTCGATGGCCCTGGAGAAGAGCGGTGTCAGCGACCAGGTCCGGCCCACCTCGTCCGGCTGGGTGCTCAGATGGGTGCTGCCCCTCACGGCCTCCCAGGCGACCACGTCCGCCTGTTCGAATCCGATAAAGGGCTTGAGAGCAAGAATGAGACTCTCCAGTACCTGCTCCAGACTCTGGGCCTGTGCCAGGGTCGCCACCCCGCACAGCAGGGCTTGGGACTCCTCCCGATATCTGGCCTCCCGCTCCCGGCAACGCATCAGCTCCACCAGCGTGGTTTGCAGTTTGTCACCCAGGGTTTCGAGTTCGCTATTGCCTATCATCTTGAATCCAGCACAGTGTCAGCTCTCGAGGAAGATTACGCTCGACACCATGAGGTTGCCGTGTGCCAGCTCACCATGGGGTAATCGTCCCTGTTCACCGAAGGTAAAGGGCGTGATGAAGGGGATCTCACCCAGCCTCTGACTGAATTGACTGACGATGTCCCCCAGCCTGTCCCCCAGTGCCAGCCGACAACCGGCACAAAACACCACCAGGGCGCCAAAGGGGCGCATATTGCTCGCCATGCCATATTCAGGCTCGATATTCACCGCATTCAGGCTGCGCTGCAACAACCCTTCCTGGCTGCTGTACATGAGCAGCAGCCGCTCTCCCAGTCGGGTTTCGGTAAAGAGGCGCAGCCCCTCCCGCGCCGTCACCGCCTCGGGATGGGAGAGCTTGTAGTAGGGCAGGTCATCGAGCATGCCGACCTGACGGGCCAGTGGCGAGAGCGTCGTCTCCCTGAGGATGGGGCCCACCGGCCAGGGCGTCGCACGCTCGGTCCAGCGACCATAGACCCGGGCCGCCGGCTCGTGATCGATGGTCAGCACCTCCCGCCCGTCTATCCCGGTAATGATGCCGCGACACTCGGTGGGTACATAGCCTGAATGAAACTGGAACGCCAGTTGGCAATCGGGGTAAAGCACCGCCAACACGCACCCTTGTGATCCCTCCCCTTCGTCCCAGCACAGCTGCCACTGCCCGGCCACGCCGTCGTCTGCCGCCGACCCGCCGACGACGGGAACGGTCGCGCCAAACTCGGCGTCGATCCCCGCGAGCACAACCTCCTCCAGCCCCGGGCTGGTGTGCAGCAACACGAGCTGCGGCAGCTCTCCCGGTCGGCCACCATCGGCGATGGCGCGGCGCAGCAATGCCCGCACATCCGGTTGATCCCCCATCTGGCCAGCCACGCCATAGGCCCCCTTGTCATCATAAAGGGCGGCGACCGACAGGCTCCAGCCATGCCGACCATGATGGCCATCCTGGGTCAGGATACCGCCGCAGGAGCTGCAACCGATCAGCCGGGTATCGGGAAAACGTGCCTTGAGCGCACGGCGCAGTTCCGCCGCCTCGTGTGCTTGGGTAAAATAGACCAGCAACAGCGATGGAACATGGGATGACTGGGCATGCAACCGCTCTGTAACTTGTTGGGCGGCCAGTGGGGTCGTCTCGGCAAGCGAGTGAGCCGTCAGGAAGTTCAACATCGTCTCCTAGGGGTACGGGATGCTGGCATCAAGCAAAAATCATACCCTTATCAAACAATTACCTGGCCATGGAGACTAGAATGGTGCTCACTGGCCTCCCACGGGATCACTGCATGTGGCAAAAAAATATCAATGACTTCGACCGGGTCGTCGCCATCGGCGGCGGGCACGGTATGGGCCGGGTGCTCTCTTCCCTGTCGTTCTTGGGATCCCGGCTGACGGGCATCGTCACCACCACGGATGATGGCGGCTCCACCGGACGCCTGCGCAAAAGCCAGGAGTGCATCGCCTGGGGGGATCTGCGCAACTGCCTCAACCAGCTGGTGACCACCCCCAGCATCGGTAGCCAGCTGTTCGAGCACCGCTTTACCGGCCGCGGCGAGCTGGCGGGCCACAACCTCGGCAACCTGATGCTGCTGGCCCTCGACAACCTCTGCGTGCGCCCCCTGGATGCCATCAGGCTCATCAGCGACATGCTGGAAATTGAACCCAATCTGCTGCCCATGTCCGAGCATCCCACCGATCTGTGCGCCCACACCGTCTGTGGCGATCAGATCCTGGGAGAGGTCTCCATCGATCAGCTCACCACACCGCCACGGGCCCTGAGCCTGAAACCGGTCGTGCCCGCCACGCGCGAAGCGGTCGAGGCGCTGAGCCAGGCCGACATGATCATCCTGGGGCCGGGCAGCTTCCTCACCTCCATCATGCCTCCTCTGCTGCTGCGCGAAATTGCGGAGGCGATCCGCAGCAGCCGCGCCATCGTCGTGTTCATCAGCAATCTGGTGGACGAAGAGGGTCCGGCAGGCCAGTTGTCACTGTCCAGTCAACATCGGTGGCTGGAAGAGCGGATAGGCAGCGGCCGGATCGATGCCATTCTGGCTCCCGAGGGCCCCCAGGTACCCGAGCTGCAGCACTGCCTCGTTCGGGCCGAGCTGGGTGAAGCGGCCCTCCCCCACCGCCACGACCGCCTCAAGCTGCGGCTGGCACTCGACACCGTGATCCTGAGCAGGCTTGGCGAGCGCGACATGGCGGGCTGATGCCCTTCTGGATCAGTGAAACTGGGCCAGATGGGTGAAGACCTGGGGCAGGGAGTGCTCCAGCTCAGCCAGCAGTCTGCCGGCCTCTTGCTCATCTTCCCGGCGACAGGCGGACTCCAGATCCATCACCTGCTGATAGCTGGGTTTGGCGCCATAGCTGCCACAGGACGATTTCATGCTGTGGGCAAGACGCGCCAGGGCTGACCAGTCCCGCTGCTCAAAAAGCGGTCTTAATTGGGCCAACTGCTCGCCTACCTCTTCGACAAACACCGAGATGACGACCGGCATCATCTCGTGACCGATATCATCTGCCAGTTGTCGCAGCACTTTCTGATCCAGCCACTCCATCTTCTCTTCCCTATGATGGTATTCAAACAGACCACAATATAGCGGACCCACAGCCCCGCTGTCACCCGTCCTTCGGGCATGCCCGTATCGCTCCGGGTGCTCTTGGGACACCAGAATGTGAGCAGCTTCAAGTTATCGGTATGTCAGTCAGAATGGAGAGAGATAAAGGTTGTCACAAAATTAACATTAAAGTAACAATGCAACCCATGAGAATGATGCGGCTCAGCAACACCTCTCTCATCCCTTTTTGCCTGTATGGCTGCTGCGAAGAACCAGGGTAGACATCTACCCTGGTATTTTTTTATTTCTGGTTCAACAAGTTGGCTGCATTGCCATATTCCAGCTCACCCAGCCTGAACAGGCAGAACTCCCCGGGCACCATCTTCACCCAATTCTCGTTGCCGGTGAGCGGCCGGGTGGCGATCAGGGTCACCACATCGTTCGGCGTGGTTTCACTCTGAAAGTCGATGGCCACATCCTCATCCAGCAGACGGGCTTCGCCAAAGGGAGCCCTGCGCGTCAACCAGTAAAGATTGTTGCTGCAATAGGTCATCACGAACTCTCCGTCCGACAGCAGCATGTTGAACACCCCGAGCCCGCGCAGCTCGTCGCACAGGGTCGCGAGGTAGCGGAACATGGCGGGGAAATTTGCCGGCCGTTTGGGGTACTTGTGCTCCAGCCTGTCGAGCAGCCAGCAGAAGGCGTGCTCGCTGTCGGTGTCGCCGACCGGGCGGTGCCGCCCCGTGGACAGCCTCTTGTAACCGGTCAACTGGCCATTGTGGGCAAAGGTCCAGTAACGGCCCCACAGTTCGCGGGTAAAGGGGTGGGTGTTTTCCAGGGAGACACACCCCCGGTTCGCCTGCCGGATATGGCTGACCACGGCACGGCTCTTGATGGGCAGTGCCTGGACCAGCTTGGCGATGGGAGACTGGGCACTGGGTTCGGGATCCTTGAAGGTGCGAAAACCCCGCCCCTCATAGAAGGTGATCCCCCAGCCATCCTTGTGGGGACCGGTCTTGCCGCCCCGCAGCATCAGCCCGGTAAAGCTGAAGCAGATGTCGGTCGGCACATTGGCACTCATTCCGAGCAGTTCGCACATATACCATCCACTCCCTGAATGTCTTGACTCTGGTTTCGTCAATCAACCGTCACGGCTGGACGAGAGGGCCTGTATGGTCACCCATCCCCCCCTCTCAATCCCGGATCGTTGATTACTTGGCCATCTCTTTTTCAACCAGCTGGATCAGGATGTGGATCACCTTGATGTGCACTTCCTGGATGCGGTCGGCATAACCGAAGTGCGGCACACGGATCTCCACATCGGCCAGACCAGCCATCTTGCCGCCGTCCTTGCCGGTCAGGGCAATCACCTTCATCCCTTTGGCACGGGCCGCCTCGATGGCTTTGAGGATGTTGCCGGAGTTGCCGCTGGTGGAGATGCCGAGCAGCACGTCACCACGGCGGCCGACGGCCTCCACATAGCGGGAGAAGACATAGTCATAGCCAAAGTCGTTGGAGACGCAGGAGAGGTGGCTGGGATCGGAGATGGCGATGCCGGCATAGCCTGGGCGGTTCTCGCGATAACGACCGGTCAGCTCCTCGGCAAAGTGCATGGCATCGCAGTGGGAGCCGCCGTTGCCGCAGGAGAGTACCTTTCCTTCCTGCTTGAAGGAGTCGGCGAGCAGCCTGGCCGCCGCCTCGATGTTTTTCAGATTTTGCTCATCTGCCAGGAACGCCTGAAGCACGCTGGCAGCCTCGGTCAACTCGTTGCGGATCAGTTCTTGGTACATGGTTCTTGAAATCTCGTCGTCCAACATAGGGTGGCGGCATTGTCGCACAAGCCAGTCCAATCGTCGCCCCCCGCCCGCCAAGATGGGGCGGGCAGCGCGTTATGGCGATCACAGAGCCAAGGTAACAGGCTTGTAAACAGCTTGATAAGTTTGTGCGTATGAATTACAACAGGGGCCATATCCAACAGGTCAGACCTCTGGATCAGTTAACGCCAATTTCCCAACCTCGGCAATTCATGCAAGGAGCAAACAATGACGACGACCCTCACTCTGCTCGGGGTGATCCTGGTGATCGGCGCCATGGCCTATCGCCGTGCGTCCCTGTTCACCGCCACGCTTGCCACGGCCGCCGCCCTGGTCGCCGGCACCTTCTATGGCCATGTGCCCCTGTTGGTGTGGGCGCTGTTCGCGGTGATAGCCCTGCCCCTCAATCTGGTGGAGTTTCGCCGCAACCAGCTGACCAAGCCGCTGTTCAAGATCTACAAGTCCATCATGCCGGAGATGTCCCGAACCGAGAAGGAAGCCATCGAAGCGGGGACGACCTGGTGGGAAGCGGATCTGTTTGCCGGCAACCCGGACTGGAAGAAGCTGCACGCCATTCCGGTCAGCACGCTGTCTGCCGAAGAGCAGGCCTTCATGGACGGTCCGGTTGAAGAAGTGTGCCGCATGGTCAACGACTGGGAAGTGACCCACGAGCGTGCCGATCTCTCTCCCGAGGTGTGGCAATACCTGAAGGACAACAAGTTCTTCGCCATGATCATCAAGAAGAAATATGGCGGGCTGGAGTTCTCCGCCTATGCCCAGTCCTGCGTGCTGCAAAAGCTGTGCGGCGCCAGCGCCGTGCTCGCCTCCACCGTCGGCGTTCCCAACTCCTTAGGGCCGGGTGAATTGCTGCAACACTACGGTACTGACGAGCAGAAGGATTACTACCTGCCCCGTCTGGCTGTCGGCAAGGAGATCCCCTGTTTCGCCCTGACCAGTCCGGAAGCGGGTTCTGATGCGGGCTCGATTCCCGACTTCGGCATCGTCTGCAAAGGCGAGTGGGAAGGGGAAGAGGTGCTCGGCATGCGCCTGACCTGGAACAAGCGCTACATTACCCTGGCTCCCATCGCCACCGTACTCGGCCTCGCCTTCAAGCTGCGTGACCCTGACCACCTGCTGGGTGAGGAAGAAGAGCTCGGCATCACCTGCGCCCTCATTCCGACCCACATCAAGGGAGTCGATATCGGTCGTCGCCACTTCCCGCTCAACGTGCCGTTCCAGAACGGCCCGACCCGCGGCCAAGACGTGTTTGTACCGCTCGACTTCATCATCGGCGGTCCGGCTATGGCCGGTCAGGGCTGGCGCATGCTGGTGGAGTGTCTCTCCGTCGGCCGCGGCATCACCCTGCCCTCCAACAGCACGGGCGGCGTCAAGATGCTGGCCCTGGCCACCGGTGCCTACAGCCGCATCCGTCGCCAGTTCAAGCTGCCGATTGGCAAGATGGAAGGGATTGAAGAGCCGCTGGCACGCCTGGGTGGCAACGCCTACATCATGGGCGCCGCCGCCAAACTGACGGTCACCGGCATCGATCTCGGTGAAAAACCCTCGGTCATCTCCGCCATCGTCAAGTACCACCTCACCGACCGCGCCCAGAAGTGCATCATCGATGCCATGGACATCCATGGCGGCAAGGCCATCTGTATGGGGCCGAGCAACTATCTGGCCCGTGGCTATCAGGGGGCGCCCATCGCCGTGACCGTCGAGGGAGCCAATATCCTGACCCGCAGCATGATCATTTATGGTCAGGGAGCCATCCGTTGCCACCCCTATGTGTTGCCGGAGATGCTGGCCGCCAGCCACCCCGACAAAGAACAGGCGCTGAAAGATTTCGACAAGGCGATGTTCAGCCATGTGGGCTTTGCCATCAGCAACCTGGTGCGCAGCTTCTGGCTGGGGCTGACCGGTGCCCGCTTCGCCGCCGCGCCCTACAAGGATCAGACCAAGGGCTACTATCAGCAGCTCTCTCGCCTCTCCGCCAACCTTGCCTTCCTGTCAGACATGGCGATGGGCACCCTGGGTGGCGAGCTCAAGCGCAAAGAGCGGGTGTCTGCCCGCCTTGGCGATGTGCTGAGCCAGCTCTATCTGGCCTCCAGCGCCCTCAAGCGCTATCAGGATGAAGGACGCCAGCAGGCCGACCTGCCGCTGCTGCACTGGGCACTGCAAGACGCCCTGTTCAAGGCTCAGGAAGCGATCGACGAGTTGCTGCGCAACTTCCCGAATCGCTGGATTGGTCTGGCCCTGCGCGCCATCGTGCTACCCCTTGGTCGCGACCTGAAGCGTCCCTCCGACAAGCTCGACAGCCAGGTAGCCCGCCTGCTCCAGGTGCCAAGTGCCACTCGCAGCCGTCTGGCCGAGGGCCAATATCTGACGCGCGAGGAGGGCAACCCCTTCGGGCTGCTGGAACAGGCGCTGGACGATGTGCTGACCGCAGAGCCGCTGTTTGACAAGGTGTGCAAAGCCGAAGGGAGCAAACGCCCCTTCACCCAGCTCGACAAGGTGGCAGAGGCGGGCCTGAGCCTCGGTGTCATCAACCAGGCCGAAGCGGACCTGCTGCGGCGCGCCGAGGAGAGTCGCCTTCGCACCATCAACGTCGATGACTTCGATCCCGTCGACCTAGTGGCCAACAAGGCACTGTTTGAAGCCTCCGCCTATCACAGGGCAGCTTGATGCCTCTGATGCCAGAACGCCTCCCTTGTGGAGGCGTTTTTCATGAAAGGGCGGGTGGATGGCATCCGATACGAAGAAAGAGAAACCGACTGGATCATATTTTGGATATCAATCCGTTTCCTATATTGAATGAAGCGGTTAAGGTAAGCACAGGATCACACACAGGATTGCATAATGGATGATCAAATCCTGATTATTGATGATGAAGATCTTCCCCAATCAGCACCGCGTCCCGCCGGCTGGAAGGTGATGATAGTGGACGATGAACCCGAAGTGCATCGCATCACCAAAATCACCCTGAACAAGTTTGAATTCGACGGCAAGCCGATCGATTTTCTGCACGCCTACTCTGCGGCTGAAGCCAAAGCCTTGCTCGCCCTCACCCCGGATGTCGCCCTGCTGCTGCTCGACGTCGTCATGGAGGTCGATCATGCCGGTCTCGAGGTGGTCAAGTTCGTGCGCGACGAGCTGCAAAACAAGATGGTGCGCATCGTGCTGCGAACCGGTCAGCCTGGCCAGGCCCCGGAAGATGACGTGGTGACCAACTACGACATCAACGACTACAAGGACAAGACCGAACTTACCTCCCAGAAACTGCGCACCCTGTTGCGCGCCAGCCTGCGTTCTTACCGGGACATCCGAACCCTTGAGAGCAATCGACAGGGGCTGGAGAAGGTCATCGAGGCGTCCAAGGGGATCTTCGAGCAGCGTGCCCTGCGCCAGTTCGTCGAAGGAGCCCAGACCCAGCTCAGCGCCCTGCTCAATCTGGAAGAGTCCCAGATTTACGATGTGAAGCACCTGGCGTATGAGGTGCGGGATCAGGTGCTCGAGCCTCTGCTCAGCGATGGTCCCATGCTGCGCCTCGTCGATGCGCCGGAAATCCTGCGCTGTGCCATGGCCAAGGGAGCCAATGTCTACGATGGCAACCAGATGGTGCTCTATTGCCAGAATGCCCGTCATCACCTGCTGTTCCACATCGAGACCACTCGCCCGCTCAGCCAGATGGATACCGGGCTGCTGAGCCTGTTCACCGAAAACATCATAGTGGCGCTGGAGAATATCCGGCTCAACGAGGTGATCGGTGACAACCAGCGAGAGATCATCTATCGCATCGGCGAGCTGGTGGAGAGTCGCTCGAAGGAGTCCGGCTTGCACGTCAAGCGGGTGGCCCTCTACACCGAACTGTTCTGCAAGCTGCTCGGCATGAATGAGGACAGGTGCGAGCTCATCAAGCGGGCCTCTCCCCTGCACGACATCGGCAAGGTGGGGATCCCGGACGCCATCTTGCACAAACCGGGCAAACTCACTCCCGAGGAGTGGGAGATCATGAAAACCCACGCCCAGCTTGGGCAGGACATGCTCTCCGGCAGTGACCTGGCCCTGTTCCAGATAGGCGCCACCATCGCGGGCAACCATCACGAGAAGTGGAATGGCAGCGGCTATCCCCGCGGATTGAAGGGAGAGGACATTCCGCTTGAAGGACGCATCGTCGCCCTGGCGGATGTGTTCGATGCCCTGGGCTCGGATCGTTGCTACAAGCAGGCCTGGCCGCTGGATCAGGTGCTGGCGCTGATCAAGGAGGAGAAAGGAGAGCACTTCGACCCCCTCCTGGTGGACCTGATGCTGGCCAATCTGGAGAAGTTCCTCGATATTCGCGAGCAGTACAAAGACATCTATATCGGCGCTCACTGATATCGGGTTCACCCCATCCACTTGCCACCATGAAGAAGCCGCCCATTGGGCGGCTTCTTTGCAATGTGCGCGGAATTATTGCTCCGGCAGATTGAGATCCAGTTTGGGGGTTGCTGGCGTCTCTTCAAGTTGCGCCTTCTGCGCCGCCATCGCCTTGTGCAGGGTGCGGCGCTTTTGCAGCAGAATGAAACCACCGGCCCCCAGCAAGAGCAGCAACACGCCACCTCCCCCCAGCGCCCAGGGCAGCCAGACCGGACTCTCCCGCTCCTCGAACCGGTCGGGGGTGGCGGCGGATGCGGGCATGGCCGCAGAGGGTGCGGGAGGGGGGGGAGGCGGTGCTATGGTGAACGACTTGGCCGGCAATTGCAGTTGCACCTCGCGACCGAGCCGGGTTGTTCCAAAGAGGGTGGCCTCCACCTTGTACTGCCCTGCCGCCTTGAGGGCGGAGAGATCCACGCCAAAACGCGGCGCTGTCGCCACCTCGTTGAACGTCATGCTACTGCCGCTGCCGTCGATGGCCTTGCCCTGGATGACCACGGAGGCGGGATCCAGTTCATCCACATCGATGACCAGAGAGAGCTTGGCTCCCCCCTCCCCGGAGGGGGGATTCAGGGAATAGCTGACCGGCCAGGGGTAGAGCAGCACCTGCTGTGACTGGGCTCGTGAGAAGACCTCATTGCCGGTGCTGAAGAGGGCTCGGTATTTTCCCGCAGGGACGTCCAGTACCGCCTCGGCGGTCAAGATACCGTCCCCCGGCACTTCGTCCACCCCCTTGCCATCATCCATGTAGCGTCCCAGGGTCTCCTCGAACACGGGATCGCCGCTCTGGCTGGCATCGTTGAACTGCTGCAGCTTGACGGTCATGCCCAGATCGGTGAGGTAGTAACCCGCCCCAGGCGCCGCGCCATCGATCAGCAGACGGGATTGCAGTTTGACACGCTCACCCTGATAGAGGCGGGCCGGCAGCGGCTCGCTCTCGACCTGGATGTCGGTGAGCAGGCGCACCCGATTGTCGGGGTCCACCTCCCCGATCGCCTGCCAGGGGCCGGGCATGGGGTCGCGGATGGTGATGAGATCCTGATCCTTGAGGGGCAACCAGCCCACGTCGGGCGGCTTGACCTTGCCCACATAGAGCTTGCTGCCATCGGGTCGCACCAGGATCACCGAGGGCGTCCCCGGCTTGCGCTTGATGATGAAGGTGATCTCCTTCACGCCGTAATCGATGCGAAAGCGGTTGTCGAGCAGAGGAATGTCGGAAGGCGCAAACACCTCGTTGGCCGCGGCCGGGAGGGAGGCCAGCAGCAGCAGCCCCCAAAGCGATCTCATTGCCGCCACAGGCAGGCACCTCCTTTTTTCTGTACCAGATCCAGCCTCGCTTCATGAACGGCCGCCACCTCGTCGCTCGCGCGAACCACCCTGAGCGGCGGGCGATTGCTCTCCAGACGACGAATGCCGGTATCCTGGCTGGTCTCGCTCTCGCTGGTTTCACTCGCCAGATTGAGTTTGGTCTGGCCACCCGTCATCAGGAGGTAGACGTCCGCCAGGATCTCCGCATCGAGCAAGGCGCCGTGCAGGGTACGGTGAGAGTTGTCGATGCCGTAGCGATCGCACAACACGTCCAGGTTATTGCGCTTGCCCGGGAAGAGATCCCGCGCCATCGCCAGGGTATCCGTGATGCCGCAGATATCCGCCGTCTTGAAGTTCAGACCGAGCTTGCTGAACTCATAGTCCATGAAGCTCACGTCAAAGGGGGCGTTGTGGGCGATGAGCTCGGCGCCGCGAATGAACTCGATGAAATCGTCCGCTATCTGGCTAAAAGAGGGCTTGTCCGCCAGGAAGGCATCCGTGATGCCGTGCACGGCGATGGCCTCGGGGTCCACCAGCCGATCCGGCTTGATGTAGACGTGGAAATGGTTGCCGGTGAGTTTGCGGTTGATCACCTCCACACAGCCGATCTCGATGATGCGGTGCCCAAGATAGACAGGGCCGCCCGCGGTGTTCATGCCGGTGGTTTCGGTATCCAGAATGATCTGGCGATTCAGTTGGGGTGTGCTCATGATCAAATCCATGTCAAACTTCGGTTTTACTCGCTAGTTTACCCCAAGCCTCTCGCTAAAACAGATTGATTGCTCATGTTGAAACAGATTGATTTATTCACGGATGGCTCCTGCTTAGGCAACCCGGGCCCCGGCGGCTATGGTGCCGTCATGGTCTATGGCAAGCATCGCAAGGAGATCTCCGCCGGTTTTCGATTGACCACCAATAACCGGATGGAACTGATGGCTGCCATCATGGGGCTGCGGACCCTGAACGAACCCTGCCAGGTGCGGCTCACCACCGACAGCCAGTATGTGCGCCAGGGGATCACCCAATGGATCATCGGCTGGAAGAAGAAGGGCTGGATGACCGCCAACCGTCAGCCGGTCAAGAACGTCGATCTCTGGCAGGCCCTTGATGCGGAAGTGGCCCGTCACCAGATCGAATGGTTCTGGGTGAAAGGACACTCGGGCCACCCGGAAAACGAACGCTGTGACGAGCTGGCCCGTGAGGCCGCCAACGGCAAGCAGCTTGCCGAAGACAGCGGCTACCAACCCTGATGCCCGCTAGCCGCCCTGGCGCGCCATTCCTGGCGCGGCCATCGACTCCGGCAGCCGCCAGCGGCGACGCACCGGTGTCACGGGGAAACGCCGCTTGCGGGCGGCAATCACGTAAACAGACGCCAGGGAGCGGCAATAGTCCCGCCCCAGACTCTCCCGCCACCAGCCGATCTTGCTCTGCCTGCCCATGAAGGAGAAACCGAACCGCTCGTCGAACATCACCTCGCAGCCGAGCAATTGCAGCCAGTCGGTCACCCGTGCGGGCGTGAACATGCGGGCAGACCAGGGCAGATGCCGCCGCATGAAGGGCAGATAGTGACCCAGCCCCACCAGGCTGAGCGGGTTGTAACCGCTGACAATGAGCCAGCCATCGTCGGTCAGCACCCGTTCTGCCTCCCGCAGCACCTGATGAGGATCCGGCGAGAAATCGAGGCAGTGAGCCAGCAGGCAGGCATCCACGCTCCCCGATCGCACCGGCAAGGCGAGCGGATCCCCCTGGATGTCCAGCAGCCGTCCGCCGGAGGCGACACCGATTTGATGGCGAATGGTGGAACAACCGCAGGAGAGTTCGGCGCTCAGGGCACCTATCTTGAGCAAGTGATAGCCAAAGAGGTGGGGGCACCAGTTGTCGAGGCGCTCCTGAAGCTCGGCGGCCACCCAGTCCCCCATGGGCAGTGCGGACCAACTGGTCGGAAGCGCGATCTGTTGTTCGGTACGTGCCAGTTGCATAATGGGACCAACTCGGGGGCGAATGCCATCCAGTTATATAAGATCCCTTCCTTAAAGAGAACACAAGAGCCTCGACCCATGTACACCGTCATCACAGTTCCCGCCTTCAGCGACAACTACATCTGGTTGATCCGTCACGAAAATCACTGCCTGGTCGTCGATCCAGGCGAGGCCGATCCCGTGCTGGAACGGCTGGCTGCGCTGGATCTGGTGCTGGATGCCATCCTCCTGACCCATCACCACCGCGATCACGTCGGGGGCGTATCCGAGCTGCTACAACACTTCCCCCACGCTCGCCTCTATGGTCCCAAGCATGACCCCATGCCGGACCATCACGGCCAGTGGCTCGACGACGGGGATCAGATCAACTGGCATGGCCTGAGTCTGGATGTCCTCCATGTGCCCGGTCATACCCTGGGGCATATCGCCTATTACGGCCAGGGCATGCTGTTTTGTGGCGATACCCTCTTCAGCGCCGGTTGCGGCCGTCTGTTCGAAGGGACCCCGGCACAGATGCACACTTCCCTGCAACGGCTCGCGGCACTGCCCGATGAGACCCTCCTTTATTGTGCCCATGAATACACGCTCTCCAACCTGCGTTTCGCCCATGCGGTCGAGCCCGACAACCTGGCGATCCAGCGGCAGATCGGCGTGATCAGCAAACTGCGTCAGCAGGGCCTCCCGAGTCTCCCCTCCCGGCTGGGAGATGAGCGGAATTTCAATGTTTTTCTGCGCTGCGAGCAGGACTCGGTAAAATTTTCTGCTGAGAAATACGCCCTTAAATGCTTGGAAAATCCAGAGGATACCTTCGCTGTTCTGCGGGCCTGGAAGGACGTTTTTTGAACAAACCTTGATCAGGGGGGCATTGCCCCTTATGATGCGAGCTGTTTTTCCACAGATGACCTGAGCGAGATGAAGCTACGAACGGCCTTATTGGCAGCGCTGTTTCTCAGCGGCTGTCAAAACCTGAGCCATCAGGATGACCGGGCGGTAACGGCAATCGAGCCGATCAAATCCCCCCAAGTCAGCAAGAAAACGTACAAAAAACACTCTTCGCGGATGCTGTTCGGCGACGAACAGATAGAAGAGCTGGATGACACTGATAACCTGTGGGTGCGTATCAGCGATGATATGCAGCTGGACTCGCACGATAATGCCCGGGTTCGCCAACAGCGTGATTGGTTGTTGCGCAATGATAAGCATATGGCGACCATTGCCAGCCGGGCTGAGCCCTACCTGTATCTGATGGTAGAGGAAATCGAACGGCGTGAGCTGCCAATGGAGCTTATTACCATCCCCATGATCGAGAGCATGTTCGATCCCAATGCCCGCTCCCGCAGCAATGCGGTCGGTCTTTGGCAGTTCGTTCCTGCAACCGGCAAGAATTTCGGCCTGCGCCACGACAACTGGTACGACGGTCGACGCGATGTCCTGGCATCCACCAATGCCGCACTGGATTACCTGGAGTACCTGAACCGGTTCTTCGACGGTGACTGGCTGCAGACCCTGGCCGCTTACAATGCCGGTGAAGGTCGGGTGCGCAACGCCATCACCCGCAACGAACGGGCTGGTCGTCCGACCGACTACTGGTCGCTGGACCTGCCCCGCGAAACCCGGATGTATGTGCCCAAGATCCTGGCCATGGCCGACATGATCCGCAATGCGGACAAATACAATGTCACCCTGCCGGTGCTGGCCAACAAGCCGCAATTGCGAACCATCAATACCGGTGGCCAGATTGATTTGAACGTGGCCGCCCAGCTGGCTGGTGTTTCCGCCTCCCAGCTCAAGGCGCTCAATCCTGCGCTCAAGCGTGGCATGACCTCGCCGCAGGGCCCTTACAACCTGCTGGTCCCCGTCGAGTACGCCGACACCCTGGAGCTGGCCCTGGCCGATCTGCCCCAGCGTGAACGTACCCGTGGCGTGCGCTCCTATCAGGTCACCAGTGGTGATACGCTGTCACGGATCGCCCAGAATCACGGGGTGACCGTGCAACAGCTCAAGCTGGCCAATAACATGCGTGGCAACAACCTGCGCCGTGGCCAGAGCCTGATCATCCCCAATGGCGGGCGCGCAACCCAGGTTGCCCAGAGCAAGCCGCAGCAGCTCGCCAGCCGCAGTGGTGGCAAGGTGAACTATCAGGTGCGCTCCGGTGACAACCTGTGGAGCATCAGCCAGGCACACGGGGTCACCCACGCCGACCTGGCCAAGTGGAACGGCCTGAACGCCAAGTCGGCCCTCAAGCCTGGCATGAAGCTGGTGGTCTGGCCCAAGCAGGGCAAGAGCAGCAACAAGTCCATGGTCTATCAGGTGCGCCGCGGTGATTCCCTCTCCTCCATCGCAGCCCGCTTCCAGGTCGCCGTCAACGATGTGATGCGCTGGAACCAGCTCGGCAAGAGTGACTATCTCAAGCCGGGTCAGGAGTTGACCCTGTTCGTGAAGAACAACAGCTGATCGCTCGTCGCAATCCAAAAAATACCCCGCTTGATGCGGGGTATTTTTTTGTCTGCATGAACCAGCGGCGACTCCGCTCTCCCCTGAGGGATGATACCAATCGGATTAAACATTAGGTCAGTTTTATCCAATCTCGGCTACAAAGTGACATCACCCGCTCCACATCGGCAATAAAGTGCTTCCAGGCCGATGTGCAGGCATCAAGGATGTCGTCGTAATCCTTGAAGCTGCGATTAGCCAACACATGCTGACGAAGCCAGCTCCATACCTGTTCAATGGGATTGAGTTCGGGAGAATAGGGAGGGAGCTTGATCAGGCTGAGATTGGGGAAGTCATCCGCACATTCCATGGTATGCCATCCGGCGCCGTCCATGATCACCACCGCATGACGACCCGGCTTTGTTCGTGCTGCAATCAGTGCCAAGTGCTGCTTCATCACCTCCCGGTTTACCAGAGGACTGAGCAAGGCTTCCGTTGTCCCGGTTGCAGGGCAGACGGCACCGAAGAGATAGACGTACTCGAATTGTTGTTGCTGAATAGCTCGGGGGCGACTGCCACGCCTGGCCCACAGTCGGGTAGTCGTATTTTGTTGACCAAACCGGGCTTCGTCCTGAAACCAGACATCGACATTGGCAAGCGCAACATGACCCGGGATGTTAAGGATCGTTTCCAGCTGGAAGTTTTTTAAAAGCTTCCTGCACCTGCCCATCCTGCTTCGGATGTCGTGAGCGACTGGTTATCCAGGAAAACCCCAGCTCTCTGAGGAGGCGGTAGACATTGGAGAGTTCATAGGCCACACCAAACTCTCGTTCGATATACGTTTGAATATCAGTACCTTGCAGTCGTCCCCCGATGGCCAGCCGGCTTTGTTGGTCGATATATTCGCTAAGCTGGGATAGCTGTTCGGCGCCGAGCTTGGCGGGTCGGCCTGGTGGACGGACACTATCCAGCCCCGCCACGCCGTGTAGCAAGAAGTTGCTCACCCATTTGTTGACACTTGTGCGGCTGACTTTGAGAAAGCGGGCAATGTCAGTTCTGGAATGACCTTCTTGAAAGTGTGCTAACGCCAGGAATCGCATGCGTTTCCTGGCGTTGGTTTCTGCCTTGGCGAGGGCCAAGAAATCGATT
>NZ_JBFODJ010000041.1:0-19385 GCF_040908265.1 Aeromonas sp. R5-1 | reverse complement strand
CAGACCGACTCCATCGGCAGCATCCTCGACACCATCCGCAGCATCTCGGAGCAGACCAACCTGCTGGCCCTCAACGCCGCCATCGAGGCCGCCCGCGCCGGCGAGCAGGGCCGTGGCTTCGCCGTGGTGGCCGACGAGGTGCGCAACCTCGCCAGCCGCTCCGCCGCCTCCACCGCCGAGATCCAGAGCATGATCAACAGCCTCCAGGAGCAGAGCGCCCGCGCCGTCAGCGCCATGGCCCAGGGCCGCAACCAGAGCCTGCGGGTGGTGACCCAGGCCGACGAGGCCAACGGCGCCCTCGACCAGATCACCGGACACATCACCCAGATCAGCGACATGAACATCCAGGTCGCCACCGCCACCGAAGAGCAGTCGAGCGTGGTGGGCGAACTCAACCGCAACGTGGAGGACATCAACCAGCTCACCATGGAGACCGCCGATATCGCCCATCACCTGACCGAGTCGAGCCGCAACCTGCAGCACCTCTCCGGCGAGCTCGACAAGCTGGTCGGCAACTTCCGCCTCTGAGCGTCCGGCACCTCTTCCTGACCCGCACCAGGGCGCTTCGGCGCCCTTCTTCATGACCACGGCAAGCCGTGACGCACGGGGGATACGTCGTCTCCCACCGCCCTGCCACATGCCTCATAATCAGGAAAACGCGAGGAGGTATGATGGGCAAGCTGGTCGTGATGATAGTGCTGGGGGGGCTGCTCAGTGCCTGCAGCAGCGGGCCCGTGCGGGTGCACGGGGCCGATGTGAGCGTGGACGATACCCGGATCCGGGTCAGCGACGGGGATCGCGGAGGCTACGGTACCTTCTGCCCACCGGGACAGGCCAAGAAGGGGCGCTGCTGACCGCTGGGTGCCGAAAGACAGACAACAAAAAGCCGCTCCATGGAGCGGCTTTTCTTATGAAACGGGCAGAAGATTATTTTTTCTTCTTGGCCTTGGCGTTCGGCAGGTCGGTGATGGAGCCTTCGAACACTTCGGCAGCCAGACCCACGGACTCGTGCAGAGTCGGGTGAGCGTGGATGGTCAGCGCGATGTCTTCGGCGTCGGCACCCATCTCGATGGCCAGACCGATTTCACCCAGCAGTTCACCGCCGTTGGTGCCCACGATGGCACCACCGATGACGCGGCCGCTCTCCTTGTCGAAGATCAGCTTGGTCATGCCGTCGGAGCAGTCGGACGCGATGGCGCGACCGGAAGCAGCCCACGGGAAGGTGGCGACTTCGAAGTTCAGACCCTGTTGCTTGGCTTCCTTCTCGGTCAGACCCACCCAGGCCATCTCAGGCTCGGTATAGGCGATGGACGGAATCACTTTCGGGTCGAAGTAGTGCTTCTTGCCGGCGATGACTTCGGCCGCCACGTGGCCTTCGTGTACACCCTTGTGGGCCAGCATGGGCTGACCGACGATGTCGCCGATGGCGTGGATGTGGGCCACGTTGGTACGCAGCTGCTTGTCCACCTCGATGAAACCGCGCTCGTTGACGGCAACACCAGCCTTCTCGGCATCCAGCATCTTGCCGTTCGGCACACGGCCTACGGCAACCAGCACGTTGTCATAGCGAACCGGCTCGGCCGGGGCGTGCTTGCCTTCGTAGGAGACGTACAGGCCGTCTTCGCGGGCTTCAACGGCGGTGACCTTGGTCTCCAGCATGATGTTGAATTTCTTGGCCACGCGCTTGGTGTAGATCTTGACGATGTCTTTGTCGGCAGCCGGTACCAGCTGGTCGGCAAATTCCACCACGTCGATCTCGGAACCCAGGGAGGAGTACACGGTACCCATCTCCAGACCGATGATGCCGCCACCGATGACCAGCAGCTTGCCAGGAACGGTCGTCAGCTCCAGCGCATCGGTAGAGTCCCATACGCGGGGGTCGTCATGGGGGATGAACGGCAGCTTCACCGGACGGGAACCGGCGGCGATGATGGCGTTGTCGAAGGTGACGGTGGTCTTGCCGTCGGCGCCTTCCACTTCCAGCGTGTTCGGACCGGTGAACTTGCCGAAGCCGTTCACGACCTGGACTTTACGCATCTTGGCCATGCCAGCCAGACCGCCGGTCAGCTGGTTGATGACCTTCTCTTTCCACAGACGCACCTTGTCGATGTCGGTCTGCGGGGCACCGAAGACGATGCCGTGCTCGGCCAGCGCCTTGGCTTCTTCAATGACTTTGGCGACGTGCAGCAGTGCCTTGGACGGGATGCAACCCACGTTCAGGCAGACGCCACCCAGGGTGGAGTAACGCTCGACGATAATGGTATCCAGACCCAAGTCAGCCGCACGGAAGGCAGCGGAATAACCGGCAGGGCCAGCACCCAGTACTACGACCTGGGTTTTGATTTCTTTACTCATCATGACCTCTTTGTCGTTCTTATATCCCCGGACAGCACAGTCTTATGCCAAACAAGGCCGCTGCAGCCGTGAAAAAAACGGGGCAAGTTTACAATCCTGTTAACGAAATGAGAAGCAAAAAGGGCGGGCTCTGGGCCCGCCCTCTCACTTACAGGACCAGTCGACGAATGTCGGACAACACACCACTCAGGGTGGTGATGAAGCGGGCACCGTCGGCGCCATCGATGACGCGGTGGTCGTAGCTCAGAGCCAGCGGCAGCATCAGGCGCGGCACGAACTCTTTACCGTTCCACTTCGGCTTCATCTCGGACTTGGAGACGCCCAGGATGGCCACTTCCGGCGCGTTGACGATCGGGGTAAAGCTGGTACCGCCGATGCCACCCAGGCTGGAGATGGTGAAGCAACCGCCCTGCATGTCGGCAGCGGTCAGCTTGCCGGCACGGGCCTTCTTGGAGATCTCGGCCAGATCGCGGGACAGCTCGTGGATGCCCTTCTTGTTGACGTCGCGAACCACCGGAACCACCAGACCGTTGGGGGTATCCACCGCCACACCGATGTGGATGTACTTCTTCATGATCAGCTTGCTGCCGTCTTCGGACAGGGCGCTGCAGAAGCGCGGATGGGCTTCCAGGGCCTTGGCGGCCGCCTTCAGGATGAACACCAGCGGGGTGATCTTCACGTCCAGCTTCTGCTTCTCGGCCAGGATGTTCTGCTCTTTGCGGAACGCTTCCAGATCCGTGGTATCGGCTTCGTCGAACTGGGTAACGTGGGGGATCATGGCCCAGTTGCGGTGCAGGGCAGGACCGGAGATCTTCTGGATACGGGTCAGTTCCAGCTCTTCGACCGGGCCGAACTTGCTGAAATCAACCTTCGGCCAGGCCACGACGCTCATGCCGTTGCCAGTGCCGGTGCCGGCAGCCGGAGCGGACTCGGCGCGCTTGACCGCATCCTTCACGTAAGCCTGCACGTCTTCTTTGACGATGCGACCCTTGCGACCGGAGGCTTTCACCTTGGCCAGGTTGACGCCGAACTCGCGCGCCAGACGGCGTACAGCCGGGGAGGCGTGGACATAGGCGTCGTTGGCGACGAAATCGGAAGCGGCAGCAGCCTGGGCAACCGGTGCAGGAGCGGCGGCAGCCGGCGCGGCAGCAACGGGCGCCGCGGCAGGAGCCGGAGCAGCCACGGCAGCCGGGGCGGCACCCGCCACTTCGAATACCATGATCAGGGAACCGGTGGAGACCTTGTCACCCGCCTTCACCTTGATCTCCTTGACCACACCGGCGAACGGCGCAGGCACTTCCATGGAGGCCTTGTCGCCTTCCACGGTGATCAGGGACTGGTCGGCTTCAACCTTGTCACCCACGGCAACCATGATCTCGGTGACTTCGACTTCATCGCCACCGATATCCGGCACGTTGACGTCCTTGGCACCGGCGGCAACCGGAGCAGCGGCAGCCACGGGGGCAGCAGCAGGAGCCGGCGCGGCAACAGCGGCCGGGGCAGCGCCCGCCACTTCGAAGACCATCACCAGGGAGCCGGTAGAAACCTTGGCGCCGGCGGCAACCTTGATCTCGACCACGCGACCGGCGAACGGTGCCGGGACTTCCATGGAGGCCTTGTCACCTTCCACGGCGATGATGGACTGGTCGGCTTCAACCATGTCGCCCACGGCAACCATGATGTCAGTCACTTCGACTTCGTCACCACCGATGTCCGGCACGTTGACGTCCTGGCGAGCGGCAGCAGCAGGAGCGGCGGCCGGCGCGGCAGCAACCGGGGCAGCAGCCTGGACCGGAGCCGGTGCGGCAGCACCCTCGGCTTCGAAGACCATGATCTGGGAACCAGTGGCAACCTTGTCGCCCACCTTGATCAGGATCTCTTTGACGATACCGGCGGCGGGGGCCGGGACTTCCATGGAGGCCTTGTCACCTTCCACGGCGATCAGGGACTGGTCCAGCTCGACCTTGTCACCCACGGCCACCATGATCTCGGTGACTTCAACTTCATCGGCACCGATATCCGGCACCATAATCTGTTTGGACATTGCGCTTTATCCTCTTGCGTGCATCCGCGTGGCTGCCTGAGCATCACCACGCGCATCCCGCGTTATCCGTTTAAACCCAGGCAAGGTCGCGCCGGATACCCGGCGCGACACTCAATCCTCTTACGCGTACAGCGGGTTGACCTTGTCGGCATCGATGCCGTACTTGGCGATGGCTTCGGCCACAACCTGCTTGTCTACCTCGCCGCGCTTGGCCAGTTCGGTCAGGGCAGCAACCACTACGTAGAACTCGTTCACTTCGAAGTGACGACGCAGGTTGGCACGGCTGTCGGAGCGGCCGTAACCGTCGGTACCCAGTACACGGTAGTTCTCGGTCGGAACGAAGGCACGCACCTGATCGGCGAAGGACTTCATGTAGTCGGTCGCGGCGATGGTGGCTTCGCTGCCCAGTACCTGAGCGATGTAGGGCACACGCGCTTCGGCGGTCGGGTGCAGCATGTTCCAGCGATCCGCGTCCTGACCGTCACGAGCCAGTTCGTTGAAGGAGGTGACGCTGAACACGTCGGAACCCACGCCGTACTCGCTGGCCAGGATCTGGGCGGCAGTGCGCACGTGACCCAGGATGGAACCACAACCCAGCAGCTGTACCTTGGCCTTGGTGCCGGCCACGGTTTCCAGCTTGTAGATACCCTTGCGGATGCCTTCCTCGGCGCCTTCCGGCATGGCCGGCATGGCATAGTTCTCGTTCAGGGTAGTGATGTAGTAGAACACGTTTTCCGGGTTCTCACCGTACATGCGGCGCAGGCCGTCCTGTACGATCACCGCCACTTCATAGGCGTAGGACGGGTCGTAGGAGATGCAGTTCGGGATGGTGTTGGCCAGGATGTGGCTGTGACCATCTTCGTGCTGCAAGCCCTCTCCGTTGAGAGTGGTACGACCGGAGGTCGCGCCCAGCAGGAAGCCACGGGCTTGCTGGTCACCGGCTGCCCACGCCATGTCGCCGATCCGCTGGAAGCCGAACATGGAGTAGTAGATGTAGAACGGGATCATCGGGCAGTCGTTGGTGCTGTAAGAGGTCGCAGCAGCCAGCCAGGAGGACATGGCGCCCAGCTCGTTGATACCGTCTTGCAGAACCTGACCCTGCTTGTCTTCCTTGTAGTAGGAGACGATGTCGCGGTCTTGCGGGGTGTACTGCTGACCGTGCGGGCTGTAGATACCGATCTGGCGGAACAGGCCTTCCATACCGAAGGTACGGGCTTCGTCAGCCAGGATCGGGACGATGCGCTTGCCGATGGACTTGTCTTTCAGCATCACGTTCAGGGAACGCACGAACGCCATGGTGGTGGAGATTTCGCGCGCCTGTTCACCCAGCAGCGGACCGAAGGCATCCAGCGCCGGGATTTCCAGCTTGGTGGTGCTCTCGCGCAGACGGGTCGGTACATAGCCCTTCAGTGCGGCACGGCGGGCGTGCAGGTACTTGTGCTCTTCGGTACCCTCTTCGATCTTCAGGTACGGCAGGTTTTCCAGCTGCTCGTCGGTGACCGGCAGGTTGAAACGATCGCGCAGGTGACGCACGGAGCCCAGATCCATCTTCTTGACCTGGTGAGCGATGTTCTTGCCTTCGGCCGCTTCGCCCATGCCATAGCCCTTGATGGTCTTGGCCAGGATCACGGTCGGCTTGCCCTTGGTCTGTGCAGCCTTGGAGAAGGCGGCGAACAGTTTGCGGGGGTCGTGACCACCGCGGTTCAGGGCGAAGATCTCCTCGTCGGTCATGTCTTTGACCAGCGCGGCGGTTTCCGGATAACGGTTGAAGAAGTGCTCGCGCACGTAGGCACCGTCGCGGGACTTCATGGTCTGGTAGTCACCGTCCACGGTCTCGTTCATCAGCTGGATCAGCTTGCCGGAAGTGTCTTTCTTCAGCAGCTCATCCCACTTGCGACCCCAGATGACCTTGGTCACGTCCCAGCCAGCGCCGGCGAACAGACCTTCCAGCTCGTTGATGACCTTGCCGTTGCCGACAACCGGACCATCCAGACGCTGCAGGTTGCAGTTGACCACGAACACCAGGTTGTCGAGCTTTTCACGCACGGCAACGGTCAGGGCACCCTTGGCTTCCGGCTCGTCCATCTCGCCGTCACCCAGGAAGGCGTAAACGGTCTGCTCGGAGCAATCCTTGATGCCACGGTCGGTCAGGTACTTCAGGAAACGCGCCTGATAGATGGCGGCGATGGGGCCCAGCCCCATGGAAACGGTCGGGAACTGCCAGAATTCCGGCATCAGTTTCGGGTGCGGGTAGGAAGGGATACCCTTGCCATCCACTTCCTGACGGAAGTTGTCCAGCTGCTCTTCGGTCAGACGACCTTCGGCGAATGCACGGGCGTAGATGCCCGGGGAGATGTGACCCTGGAAGTAGACCAGATCGCCACCGTCCTTCTCGTTGCGGGCACGGAAGAAGTGGTTGTAGCAGACTTCGTAGATGGTCGCGGAAGAAGCGAAGGAAGACATGTGACCACCCAGGTCCAGGTCTTTCTTGGAGGCGCGCAGCACGATCATCATGGCATTCCAGCGGATGATGGCGCGAATGCGGCGTTCCATTTCCAGGTCGCCCGGGTAAGCCGGCTCGTCGCTGGACGGGATGGTGTTGATGTAGTCGCGGTTTGCCTTGGCAGCCACGTCCACACCGCTTGCGCGGGCTTTCTCGGCCAACTGTTCAAGGATGAACTGAGCGCGTTGCGGACCCTCTTCACGCAGCAGGGATTCCAGAGAGGCAAGCCACTCCAGCGTTTCTATCGGGTCCACATCGTTCTTCAGGATATCAGACATGGCTGGTTCCTATGTTGTTGTGATTGCACGGCATTGCACGGCGAAGGGCGCAAGCATTCGACAATTAAGAAAGCCTTGTGGGATTAGTTTTCCTGCTGACGGATCCGACGCATGGATCGCTGGATCCGGCTGTCTTCCCTCTGCATATCCAACAAGGTGTCCTCGATAAAGGCCAGGTGCTCATGACAAGCAGCCCTGGCCCGCTCCGGAGCCCCCGACAGGATAGCCTCGATCAGGCTCGCACGATGGCGACGGATCTTGGCGACCACTCCCGGACGGCGATTCAAAATTTCGTTATTGCGTAAAATGTTCTGCTCGAGCATGGGGCCCATGGCCCGCAACAGATGCAGCAGCACCACGTTGTGGGAGGCCTCGGCCACGGCCAGATAGAACTGGGTCACGGCGGCCGATTCGACCACCAGCGACCCTTGCTGACCAGCTTCTTCGATGGCGGCTTGCGCCAGGCGAATCCGTTCGAAATCAGCCTCGGTGCCCCGCAGCGCCGCATAGTAGGCACAGATGCCTTCCAGCGCGTGACGAAACTCCAGCAGGTCGTACTGGGCTTCCGGGTGAGTACTGAGCAGTTCGAACAGGGGGTCGGCGATCCCCTTGCTCAGGGCATTTTGTACGTAAGTGCCACCGCCCTGACGACGATACAAGAGTCCTCTCGCTTCCAGGCGCTGGATGGCTTCGCGCAAGGAAGGGCGCGACACCTGAAACTGGATGGCGAGTTCCCGCTCGGGCGGCAACTTCTGGCCCGGCTGCAGGCTGCCTTCCAGAATCATGCTTTCCAGCTCGGCGACAATGGCGTCGGCCAGCTTGGGCTGAGTTATCTTGATATAGGGCATGAGGCTACTTTGTTAAATTGGTATTACCAATTTTATGATTGGGGCGAAAATTAGCAGAGGGCTTGAAAAAAGTCCACCCAAAAGATGATCTGAATCAAGAAGCTCGGTTGCCACTTTGGGGGTAAAAACGCGGAATCATGATATAGCTCATAGAAAATGGTCTGACCAATATTTGTGAGCTTGCTCACCGATAACATTTGTTCAACAGCATGAAAAATGGCTTGCCAGACAAGGCAAGCCATTGATTCTAAAAACACAAAATAATTTTTAGATTTTTCACTCAAAGTGAAGCTTTTCCCGATAGCGAGGCCATTCGAAACTGTCACCCGGATCCGTCTTGCGGCCCGGCGCGATGTCGCAGTGGCCGACAATACGGTCCGCCGTGATGGCGGGATAACGGTGAACAATCGCCCGGCTGAGGTCCGACAGCACCTCGTATTGCTTGTCGCTGTAGGGAAGCTCGTCGGTCCCTTCCAGTTCGATCCCGATGGAAAAATCGTTGCATGCCTCCCTCCCCTCCCAGATCGAGACTCCCGCATGCCATGCCCTGGCGGCAAAAGGCACGTACTGTACCAGTTCCCCATCGCGGCGGATCAGGCAGTGGGCCGAGACCCTCAGTTGGTGAATACCGGCGAAATAGGGGTGAACACCGGGATCGAGCCGCCCCAGAAACAGATCGTCGATAAAGGGGCCACCAAACTGCCCGGGGGGCAGGCTGATGCCGTGTATCACCAGCAAGGAGACATCCTCCGGGCTGAGCCTCTCATTGTGATGGGGGGAAGGCACCTTGCGGGCCTGCTCGCACCATCCTTCACGATCGATGGAAAACAGGGTTGTGGGTTGTGTCATCGTCTGCTCGACTCACAAATGGAAGCGATGTGCCTCTGGCGGGATGGGAAAACTGGGAACAAGTCTCTGAATTCATGGATAACGCTATGTTAGGCTGAGCCATTCACTCGCGCGATATGGAACACACTATGCACCCGATGGCACGCCGTCTCTGGCTGCTCGCCTGGCTCTCGCTGCTGGGTCTGCTGACCCTCTACTTTCATGGTCGTGAACAACCGTCGGTGACCGCCAGCGGCGATCTGCTGCTCAGGGCCGATGCCAGCGGCCATTATCGTCTGGAGGGTGCCATCAACGACCAGCCGGTGCAACTGCTGCTGGACACAGGAGCAACCCGGGTGACCATACCGAGCCAGGTGGCCGCCCGGCTCGGCCTCGTCGCCACGGGCCGCAGCCGGGTCAACACGGCAGCCGGAGAGATCCAGGTCGAAACCGGCCGGATCGAAAGTCTGGCGATGGGTCCGCTGACCCTGTACGATTTGTCCGTCTTTATCAATCCGGCTGCCGACGGGGAGGAGATCCTGGTGGGCATGAATGCCCTGGGCAGGCTGGAATTGCGCCAGAAAGACAGGCAATTGCTTCTCAGACCCTTGCAGGAATAAGGCATGTTACAACAGGACATCCGCCGCGCCGTGCGCGCCGCACTTCTCGAAGACTTGGGCGATGCCCTCACCGCGCTGGATCAACCGGATGCCAGCGCCGACATCACGGCCCAGCTGATCCCGGCTGATCGCATCTCGACCGCGCGAGTCATCACCCGCGAGGCGGGCGTCTTCTGCGGCCAGCCCTGGGTCGACGAGGTCTTTTTGCAACTTAAGGCCCAGCTCGGTGGCGAAGTGAAGGTCGAGTGGAAAGTGCAAGATGGTGAACGCCTTGCCCCCAATCAGGAGCTGTTCCGCCTCCATGGCCCCGCCCGCGTGCTGCTGACCGGCGAGCGCAATGCGCTGAACTTCGTGCAGACCCTTTCCGGGGTCGCCACCCTGACCGCCCGTTATGTGGCCGAGCTGGAAGGCACTGACTGCCGCCTGCTCGATACCCGCAAGACCCTGCCCGGCCTGCGCAGCGCCCAGAAGTATGCGGTCACCTGCGGGGGCGGCAAAAACCACCGTATCGGTCTGTTTGATGCCTACCTCATCAAGGAGAACCACATCCTGGCCTGCGGGGGCATTCAGGAAGCCATCGCCCAGGCGCGTCACCTCAACCCGGGCAAACCGGTAGAAGTGGAGGTCGAATCGCTGGCCGAACTGGAACTGGCTCTGGCGGCCGAGGCCGACATCGTGATGCTGGACAACTTCGACATCCCCATGATGCAGGAAGCCGTTCGCCTCAATCAGGGCAGAGCCAAGCTGGAAGTCTCCGGCAACGTCACCCTCGATACCCTTGCCGGATACGCCGCGACCGGGATCGACTTCATCTCGGTGGGAGCGCTGACCAAGCATGTGCGGGCACTGGATCTCTCCATGCGCTTTGTCGAGGCTTGAGCAAGCCCCATCCGTTGCTCGTGCCCAAAAATATTACAGGGCTCGAAACTTGCAAAAGGCGCCATCGGCGCCTTTTCTTTATGCAGGATCCCACGACATAAGGAGTGTGAAGATGGGCCCTCCCGCCTCATGACAAGTGCCAATGGAAGCCATTTAATCTTTGATTTTTCTACACATTTCACTAAATGACATAAAAGTGGCTAACAAGGTCTCCGCCTCTGTTGCCAACCCGAAGCGCTCGGATAAGATACCAGCGTGGATAGCATTCCACCGGTGCTTATCAGGAAACATGGAAAAAAGGATATTTGACATGAAAAGACAGTCAGGGTTTACGCTAATCGAATTGATGATCGTCGTTGCGATCGTCGCCATCCTCGCCGCCATCGCCTTGCCGGCGTATCAGACATACACCCTCAGAGCTAAATATTCTGAAGTCGTTGCAGCAGCAGGGCCTGCAAAAACGGCCTTCGAAGTCTGTGCCCAAGGTTTGGATATTCCCTCCGCATCTATTAACACATCAACAGCAAATAGAGGCTTGCAGTGTGTCGATGCCGCAAACGCGGCTTTAAAAGCTGCGATTCAAAGTGCCAATCCAGCTCGTGTCAATACCAGCGCCACGGTAACACTTGCGGCAGCAAGTGGAGCTAATGGTACTGCTGGTGCGACTGATGGCAGAATTCCTGTTGCTCCTGCCAATGCAAACGCAGGGATAGACATCACTGTGACGAGTGGCACAGACTTTGGCTCTCTGACTCCAAGTAACCCCACATTTGTGATGCACGGCGAGATAGCCGCTTCCAAACAAGTAAACTGGAGAAAAGATACAGGCACCTGCGCTAAAGCTGGCATGTGCTAACGCATGACCTCTAGCCTCAATAGCGGCCTGGCCACCAGCCTGGCCGCTTCTTCCCTCCTCAGTGAGCCAGACTCACAGCGCTATCTGAGCCAGGCCAAGGCGCAGCGCAAGCCCTTTGTCACCTTCCTGATTGAAAACGACATCCTCGACAGCAAAGCCCTCGCCGATTTCTGCGAGCTGGAATATGGGGTACCTCTGCTGGATCTGGCGGCCTTTGATCTCGCCGAGATCCCGCAGAAATACCTCAATCAAAAGCTGATTGAAAAGCACCATGTCCTGCCCATCTACACCCAGGGGCATACTCTCTATATCGCCATGTCCGATCCGACCAATGTGTCGGCTCTGGAGGATTTTGGTTTCAGTTTTGGCCTGCACACGGAAGCCCTGCTGGTCGAAGAGAGCAAGCTGACCGCCGCCATCGGCAAGCTGATGGAGAGCGAGCAGGATACCCTGGGCATGGATCATATCGACGAGGCCGAGATCTCCGAACTCGAGGTCTCCGACGAGAGTTCCCGCCTCGACGAGAGCGTCAACACCGCGGACGATGACGCACCCATCGTCAAATACATCCACAAGATCATGATGGATGCCATCAAGCGTGGGGCCTCCGACCTGCATTTCGAACCCTACGAGACCAAGTACCGGATCCGCTTTCGGGTAGACGGCATACTGCACGAAGTCGCCACGCCGCCGGTCAACCTGGCCAACCGCTTCGCGGCTCGCCTCAAGGTGATGGCACGGCTCGACATTGCCGAACGGCGCCTGCCCCAGGATGGCCGGATCAAACTCAAGATCTCACGCAACAGATCCATGGACATGCGGGTCAACACCCTGCCCACCATGTGGGGCGAGAAAATCGTCATCCGCTTGCTGGACTCCTCTGCCGCCCGTCTCAACCTCGATCAGCTCGGCTTCGACGAACGCCAGAAAGGGCAGTACCTTCACGCCCTCTCCAAGCCGCAGGGGATGATCCTGGTCACCGGCCCCACAGGGTCGGGCAAGACGGTATCGCTCTATACCGGCCTCAACATCCTCAACACCAGCGAGGTCAACATCTCCACCGCCGAGGACCCGGTAGAGATCAACCTGCCCGGCGTCAACCAGGTGCAGATCAATCCCAAGGCGGGGCTCACCTTTGCCAGCGCCCTGCGCTCCTTCCTGCGTCAGGACCCCGACATCGTCATGGTAGGCGAAATACGGGATCTGGAAACCGCCGAGATCGCCATCAAGGCCGCCCAGACCGGTCACCTGGTGCTCTCTACTCTGCACACCAATTCGGCGGCCGAGACACTCACCCGCATGATGAACATGGGCGTCCCCGCCTTCAACATCGCCTCCTCGGTAACCCTCATCATGGCCCAGCGTCTCGCACGCAAACTGTGCGATCACTGCAAGGCGCCGGAAGTGGTGCCGGAAGCCGAGTTGCTGGAGCTGGGCTTCACCCAGCAGCAACTGGCCGCCGGGTTGCGGCTGTTCAAGCCCGTGGGATGCAAGGAGTGCTCGGGAGGCTACAGAGGCCGGGTCGGCATCTATGAGATCATGCTGATGTCCGACAACATCGCCAAACTCATCATGCAGGGAGCCAACTCGCTGCAGATTGCCGCGATAGCCCAAAAGGAAGGGATGCGCACCCTGCGCACATCCGGCCTCGAGAAAGCGCGTCTTGGCGTCACCAGCCTGGCCGAAATCAACAGGATCACCACCAACTGAGTTCGCAGTGCCCGAGTCATCTCGCCGGGTGAAGCCGCTGTAATCACCCCGATGACCTTCTTCAAGCCAAGATGAGCCGGACAGGCAGCAGCATCCGGCCACCGTCGCCCAATTGCAGGATGCAGTGATGGCCACATTAGCTCAAAAACGCAACGCACCGAAAAAAGTCTTCTCCTACCGCTGGCACGGCGTCAACCGCAAGGGACAGAAGGTCTCCGGCGAGCTGCAAGCCGACAGCATCAATACCGTCAAGGCGGAGCTGCGCAAGCAGGGCGTCAATGTCACCAAGGTCAGCAAGCAGGGACAGGGGCTGTTCTCCAAGGGCGGCGCCCGGATCAAGCCGATGGATATCGCCGTCATCTCCCGCCAGATCACTACCATGCTCTCCGCCGGCGTGCCTCTGGTGCAGAGCCTGCAGATCATCGCCCGAGGCCATGAAAAGACGGCGGTGCGCGAACTAATCGGCCAGATCGCCGCCGATGTGGAGACCGGCACCCCGCTGTCGGAGGCGCTGCGCCGCCATCCCCGTTACTTTGATGATCTCTACTGCGATCTGGTCGAGGCAGGCGAGCAATCCGGTGCTCTGGAGACCATCTACGACCGGATTGCCATCTACCGCGAGAAGAACGAAGCCCTCAAATCCAAGATCAAGAAGGCCATGTTCTATCCGTCCATGGTCATTCTGGTGGCCATCGTCGTCACCTCCATCCTGCTGCTCTTCGTCATTCCCCAGTTCGAGGATATCTTCAAGAGCTTCGGTGCCGAGCTGCCCGCCTTTACCCGGTTCGTCATCACCATCTCCCGCTTTATGCAGGAGTGGTGGTACGCCATCTTTGGCGGCGCGGCTCTCGCCGTCTTCCTCTATGTGCGGGCCTGGCGAAAATCCCAGAAGGTCAGGGACAACACGGACAAGTTCATCCTCACCATTCCCGTGGTGGGCAACATACTGCACAAGGCGGCCATGGCCCGTTTTGCCCGCACCCTCTCCACCACCTTCTCCGCCGGTATCCCACTGGTGGATGCCCTGGTCTCGGCGGCCAGAGCATCGGGCAACTATGTCTATCGCACTGCGACCATGGCCATTCGCAACGAGGTGGTGGCCGGCATGCAGATCAACGTCGCCATGCGCACCGTGGATCTTTTCCCCGACATGGTGACCCAGATGGTGATGATCGGTGAGGAATCCGGCGCCATCGACGACATGCTCTCCAAGGTCGCCGCCATTTTCGAACAGGAAGTGGACGACATGGTCGACGGCCTCACCAGCCTGCTCGAACCCATCATCATGGTGGTGCTCGGGGTGCTGGTCGGCGGCATGGTCGTGGCCATGTACCTCCCCATTTTCAAGCTGGGCTCTGTGATACACTGACCACCTCGACAGAGGGCCGGGCGGTGCATTTCCCCCGGCCATCTGTCATCCCCGTTCCCGACACAAGCGATTGATCTATGGTGCCTTTGATCGAACTGGCCCAGGGCTTGCCCTGGCTCTATCTCTCCTTGATTTTCCTTTTCTCCCTGATGGTGGGCAGCTTCCTGAACGTCGTTATCCATCGCCTGCCCATCATGATGGAGCGGGCCTGGCATGCCGAATACAGCGACTATTTCGGTGACGGTGAAGCAACTCCTCCTGCAACCGGACGATACAACCTCATGGTGCCTCGCTCCCGCTGCCCCCACTGCGACCACCCCATAGGGGCGTTGGAGAACATTCCCCTGCTGAGCTGGCTATGGCTCAGGGGGCGCTGCCGCAACTGCCACGCCCCCATTTCGGCTCGCTATCCCCTGGTTGAGCTGCTCACAGCCCTGCTGTCGGTCTCGGTAGCAGCCGCGCTTGCCCCCGGCTGGGGCACCCTTGCCGCTCTGTTGCTCACCTGGACATTGGTCGCACTGACCTTCATCGACCTGGACAAGATGCTCTTGCCGGATCAGCTCACCCTGCCCCTGCTCTGGGGTGGCCTGCTGTTCAATCTGGCGGGCGGTTTCGTGCCCCTGGCCGATGGGGTGGTCGGCGCCATGGCTGGCTATCTGGTGCTCTGGAGCCTCTACTGGGCCTTCAAGCTGCTGACCGGCAAGGAAGGGATGGGCTATGGCGACTTCAAACTGCTGGCGGCGCTGGGCGCCTGGCTCGGCTGGCAAGCCTTGCCCATCGTGCTGCTGCTTTCCTCGCTGGCAGGCGCCATCATCGGCATCGGTCTCATCCTGCTGCGCAATCACCACCAGGGCAAACCCATTCCCTTTGGCCCCTATCTCGCCATCGCGGGCTGGATAACGCTGCTGTGGGGCGATAGCATCACCCGCTGGTATCTTGATGTCGTGCTCTAGCAAAAGGATCTCTGACCCATGTATGTAGTCGCAATCACAGGGGGAATCGGCAGCGGCAAGACCACGGTTGCCAACCGCTTTGCCGAGCTGGGCATCGAGGTGGTGGATGCGGACATCATCGCCCGCGAGGTGGTGGAGCCCGGCACCCCTGCTCTGGCTGCCATCGCCGCCCATTTTGGCCCGGATGTCGTTGCCCCCGATGGCCAGCTCGATCGCCGCCGGCTGCGAGAGCGGATCTTCACCGACTCGCAGGCCAAGGAGTGGCTCAATGCCCTGCTCCATCCCCTCATCCGCAGCGAGATGCTGCGCCAGTGTGCGGCAACCCGCTCCCCCTACTGCCTGCTGGTCGTCCCCTTGCTGGTGGAAAACAGGCTCACTTCCCTCGCCGATCGGGTACTGGTGATCGATGTGGACGAAGCGACACAAATCGAGCGTACCTGCCGCCGCGATGGCGTCAGTCGGGAACAGGCCCAGGCGATACTGGCGTCCCAGGCGAGCCGCAGCGAGCGCCTGGCGATGGCCGACGACGTCCTGGACAACCAGAGTGGTACGAGTGAGACCATCGGACAGCGAATTTTCGCCCTGCACCAGACATATCTGGCATTTGCCTCTCAACAAGCCCACCAACTGTGAGTACACTAGGCCGGTTTATGGCTGGCCAGGATTAGGCATGATTTACGATTTTCCCCTCAATGAAAAAAGCCGGACCTATCTTCGTCTGGAGTCCCTGTTTTCCCAGATCCGCGACAATCTGGAGAGTGACCAGTCCTGGGCACATATCGCCTTCTTCAAGGGGTTGTTCGATTTGCAGGAGTTGCTGGAGCGTGGTGACCTGCGAGCCGATCTCATCAAGGATCTGGAGCGCCTCGGCCAACGCCTGAGCCACTGGGCCAGTCTGCCTGACGTCGATCTCGAGCAGATCCAGCGGATGCAGCAGGAGAGTACCCAGCTCTCCCGCAACCTGCTGAACTCCCCGCGCCCCGGCGCCCGTCTGAAAGAGGATCGCCTGCTCGGCTCCATTCGTCAGCGCTTCTCCATTCCGGGTGGTCTGTGCGCCTTCGATGTGCCGCAACTGCACCACTGGCTGGCGACCCCGGCCGTCACCCGCCACCAGCAGATGCAGCAATGGCTGAGTGACATCACCCTGTTGATGAACGCCATCTCACTGTTGCTGCGCCTGTGGCGCGAGTCGGGCAACTTCAGCGACCAGGTGGCCACCAATGGCTTCTTCCAGGATACCGCCGAAGGGGCTGAACTGATCCGCATCCGTCTGGCGGGCACCCAACCCTGCTATCCGACCCTGAGCGGCCACAAGAACCGCTTCGCCCTGCGCTTCCTGCCGACGACGGAACAGCAGATAGGCGACGTCTCCTTCCAGCTCGCCTGTTGTTGAGGAGCGCCCCATGGTGACCAAGGTAAAGTGTCCGACCTGTCAGAGCGAGATCGAATGGGGTCCGCAGAGCCCGTTTCGCCCCTTCTGCAGCAAGCGCTGCCAGCTGATCGACCTCGGCGAGTGGGCGGATGAACAGAAGCGCATCCCGGGCGAGATCAACCCGGATCTGCTGCCCGATCCGGAACAGGGCGATCCCTGGCAATAAACACTTCACGATCAAAAAAGGGCCCTCAGGCCCTTTTTCGTTGGTATCGATCCTTTCAGGCAAGCGAGGCCTGCAACCGCGCGACGATGGGGCCGTTGGCATCCGGGAAGCGGTATTCGTGCAGCGAGGCCAGTGGCACCCAGCGGCACTCCTGCCCCTCCTTGCCAAAGGGCTCGCCGTGGAAGCGGGTCACCTTCCAGATATCCAGCAAGACCTGCTTGTCGGGGTAGTCGTGGTGCAGCTCCATGAAGGGGGCACAATCCTGCACCCGGATCCCGATCTCTTCCCACAATTCCCTGTCCAGCGCGGTGAGCAGATCCTCCCCCGACTCCACCTTGCCACCGGGAAACTCCCAGCGATCCCCCTGATGGCGATCGGCTGAGCGTTTGGCGATGAAGATATCGCCCCGTTCATTCTCGATGACACCCACCGCCACCCAGATCCGTTTCTTCTGTTCCATCATTGTCCTCAGCGTAAACACGGCAAACGGGCGATCCAGGGGGCAAGCCGAATGGCCTGCTGATCCCCCCGGGCCCTGAAGAGATCCTGCCCGACATGCTCATTGCCCGGCGGCGCAACCTGCGGCCAGGGCACAGCACCGGGCGGAGTGAAACAACGATCGTGTACCCGCGCGCTCTGGCGCAGATAGCGCCATAAACAGTCTCGCAAGAACCACTGGTCGATGTTCGGTGTTTCCATGGTACTGGGCTGATAGCTCGCCATCAGCGGCGCAAGGGGAGGCAGCACACCGGCCACACCGCCCCACATGCCGGCCAGCACCAGATCGGTGTGGCTCCACCAGTCACGCATGATATGGAACCAGCGCCCCGATGCAAGCCAGTCATCGACCGCCAGCCGCTCCCGCAGATTCAGCACGGAGTCCGCATCGCGCACAAGAAAGCGCCCTACTCCGGGATCATTGGCGACCTGGAAGCGCCAGCAGAGGCGCTGACGCTGGGATTGGCCATCGGGCTGCACCTTTATCTCGGCGCCATGTTCTTGCAGGCAGGCCAGAAACCCCTGAGGGACACTGCCATCCACATAAAAACGCACCCGCCAGCCCGGATAGAGGTAAGCTGCGGCCAGCACATTGTCGAGCGCTCCCCGCAAATAGCGGGGCTGTACTCCCCACAAGGAGAAGGCGATGACTGCCTGCTTCTCCCCCTGCTCCGCGAGCCAGTCATCCGGCCCCTCTGCCGGCAGCACCCACCCCGCGACAGGCTGCGAGACGGCCTCATCCTTGAGAGTCAGGGCACGGGTTCCCGCTTGTGCCGCTTCTTCATGGCGTCCTAGCTTGGCAAGGGAAGTGCAAAGCCCGTCATGGACCAGATAATCATCCGGCTCGCGCCGCACCAGTTCGACCAGGTGCATCACGGCCCGCTCATGTTGTTCGGAGCGCGAGAGGCAGACACAGAGATTGCGCAGCACCTCAGTGTTATCGGGCGCGGACCGGTTCGCCAGCGTCAGCACCTGGGCCGCCGAGGCGGGATCGCCGGACAAAAAGAGGTAATACCAATCGGATTAAACATTAGGTCAGTTTTATCCAATCTCGGCTACAAAGTGACATCACCCGCTCCACATCGGCAATAAAGTGCTTCCAGGCCGATGTGCAGGCATCAAGGATGTCGTCGTAATCCTTGAAGCTGCGATTAGCCAACACATGCTGACGAAGCCAGCTCCATACCTGTTCAATGGGATTGAGTTCGGGAGAATAGGGAGGGAGCTTGATCAGGCTGAGATTGGGGAAGTCATCCGCACATTCCATGGTATGCCATCCGGCGCCGTCCATGATCACCACCGCATGACGACCCGGCTTTGTTCGTGCTGCAATCAGTGCCAAGTGCTGCTTCATCACCTCCCGGTTTACCAGAGGACTGAGCAAGGCTTCCGTTGTCCCGGTTGCAGGGCAGACGGCACCGAAGAGATAGACGTACTCGAATTGTTGTTGCTGAATAGCTCGGGGGCGACTGCCACGCCTGGCCCACAGTCGGGTAGTCGTATTTTGTTGACCAAACCGGGCTTCGTCCTGAAACCAGACATCGACATTGGCAAGCGCAACATGACCCGGGATGTTAAGGATCGTTTCCAGCTGGAAGTTTTTTAAAAGCTTCCTGCACCTGCCCATCCTGCTTCGGATGTCGTGAGCGACTGGTTATCCAGGAAAACCCCAGCTCTCTGAGGAGGCGGTAGACATTGGAGAGTTCATAGGCCACACCAAACTCTCGTTCGATATACGTTTGAATATCAGTACCTTGCAGTCGTCCCCCGATGGCCAGCCGGCTTTGTTGGTCGATATATTCGCTAAGCTGGGATAGCTGTTCGGCGCCGAGCTTGGCGGGTCGGCCTGGTGGACGGACACTATCCAGCCCCGCCACGCCGTGTAGCAAGAAGTTGCTCACCCATTTGTTGACACTTGTGCGGCTGACTTTGAGAAAGCGGGCAATGTCAGTTCTGGAATGACCTTCTTGAAAGTGTGCTAACGCCAGGAATCGCATGCGTTTCCTGGCGTTGGTTTCTGCCTTGGCGAGGGCCAAGAAATCGATT
>NZ_JBFODJ010000040.1:0-11099 GCF_040908265.1 Aeromonas sp. R5-1 | reverse complement strand
TGGAGGGAGAAGGATTCGAACCTTCGAAGGCAGAGCCGTCAGATTTACAGTCTGATCCCTTTGGCCGCTCGGGAACCCCTCCCCAAGTGCGAGGCGCATACTAACAGATCTGTCGCGCTTGTGAACCCCTCTGCCGGGATTTTTAATGCTTAAAGGATCGGGTTGATGGCCGATAAGCAATGAAACCTTCATTTCCAAGATTTATCTCATGCTGCCCAGTGCGATTCGTGACCGCTTGCTCGTGGATGAGGCCCAGTTGGGCCAACGGCTCAACCAGGATCTCCGTGCGGGGGACCGTGCCGACTTCAGGCTGCACCTGGCGCTGCTGACCGATGCGGTGGAAGAGCAGCCCTGGTTTGATGCCCCGCCCAAGCCTGCGTCGGGTGAGCTGGATTGGCGCTCCCGTTTCGGTCTGATGCCCCGGGCGTCCCTGCAAGGCGGGGTGGAAGAGATCGATGCCACCAGCCTCAACGAGCGTCTGCAACAAGGCGGGTGCATGACGGATGTGAGACTCTGGCTGGCGCTGCGCTCCCCGCCACTGGTGAGCCGAACGCCCGCGCTGGATCCCGCGGTGTACGACAACCTCTCGGCACTGGGTCGCGAGCGCTGGCAGGCCCGACCTATGGGCGCTGACCCCAGGGAGGAGGCTCCGCTGATGATGCTGCCGCTGCTCGATGAGCTTGCGCAAGGGGTGGATGCCAGACTGCGCTGGCTGGGGTGACGGCACGGTAGAATGCAAAAAGGCGGGATAACCCGCCTTTTGCTTTATGAGTGGTGAACCTTGTCAGGCGTCTGCTTCGTCCGGTTGGGGCACTTCCTTGCCGGCGGCACGACGGGCGATGGGTTTCTCCGTGTGACGGTTGAGCTGGCGTTCCAGCTTCTGGCCCAGGTCCGTGATGGCAGCATAGAGATCCTCGTGCTCTGCCTGCGCAAACAGTTTGCCGTTGGGAATGCCGATAGTGGCTTCGACGATATACATCAAACGCTCTTTGGAGATGATCACATGGGGTGTGATAAGAGGCACCTGAAGACGCTCGAGCTTTTCAAAACGGGATTCAATGCGCTCGCGGATGGCTGGGGTGATGTCGATGATTTTACTGGTCATTTCGATTTTCATAATGGCCCCCTTCGGGTCGTCTTGCTTGTGTCTTCACCTCCAGATTACCCATGTCGCCAAATCAAAATGTGATCTGTGTCACGAAAAATCCCCTTGGGAATCCCGCTGTCCATAAATTGTGAGCTTTTCCCGTTTCATGCCAAAAACCGCTTGAGCTCAGTGAAACAGGCAGGCAGTATCAGCAAATAGGATCGTTTCTGTCCCCCCTCGGCAGCGCCTTGTGTCGACCCGATGTTTGGTTTTTGCCGCATAGTCTCGAATTTTCTCCACCCACATCGCCTCATCGCATCGCAAAATCATTGCCATGCGCCGGTGGAGATATGCGCGCAAACGGATATGCTTTTCTGCAGGAGTCGGGGTGGATAACGTGGTTGTAGTGGTTGGAGTCGTAGATGAAGCAGCAAGCCACCCAGATGATGTGGTTTTATGATCGGCAGCATGGGCAATGGAGCCTGTCTGATCATGTCTCTTGTGAACCCTGGGCAGGGGAGGGAACCCACCCCTGGGCCACCCAACTTGAGCGGGAAGATGAAGCGGGTTTCGCCGATTTTCTTGCAAGACTCCACGATTCCGGTCAGCCTGGCCAGTTCATCGGTCACCTGCACGATGAGGACGGCAAGGTACACCATGCGCTCTGGTACGGTCAGTATGTGCCTGCACAGGGGCTCTGTTGTGGCTGGCTTGCCCCCCTCGAAATGATGCATCGCGAGATGGATCGCGCCAACTCCCCCGCAGGCGTGACACCGCCGCTTCCCATGTTGCAGGCCCCCTTGCTGGCCAAGCTGGCGCAGGCGCTTTCCGCCAAGACGGGGCTCGATTTTTGCCAGACCCTGGTCAACGAGCTGGCCCATATCCTCGGAGCCACTGCCGTCTGGCTGACGGAGCGGGTTGGTCTCGACAGGCTGAGAGTGCTGGCGAGCCACGGCATCGACGTCAAGGAGTATGCCCTCTGTGACATGCCCTGCCAGCAGCTCTATCGCCAGGGGTCCTCCTGCGCGGTCCCCGTGAGTGAACCCCTGACCGGGTATCCCGACCTGCCCCCGGGCCAGCACTATTACGCCCAGCCGCTGCTCGATCGCAACGGTCAGATCCTGGGCCATCTCGCCCTGCTGTTCCCAAGCCAGACCCGGACCACGGATCTGGACTCTGTCCTGACCATCTTCTCGGTGCGTATGGTGGCCGAGCTGGAGCGCCTGCAAAGCGATGCCCTGATGCGGCTGTCTGCGGTGGCCTTTGAAACTCACGAAGGGATCATCATCACGGATCCCGAGTTCAAGATCCTGCGGGTCAATTACGCCTTCAGCCAGATCACCGGCTTTGACAACCAGGGGGTGATTGGTCTGCACCTTGGCAACGATCTCTGGTCGGGGCTGGGAGGGCTGGGTTACGAGCTCAACGCCCTGGATCGCTGGCAGGGGGAAACCCTGCGCCTGCACGCCGACGGTCACGCCTATCCCCAGTGGGAGATCGTCACGCCGGTGCAGGATGAGAAGGGGGGGATCAGCCACTATGTCATCTTCTTCGAGGATATTTCCGAGCGCAAGGCGGCGGAGCGCCGCATTCAGGATCTCGCCTTCTATGACGAGCTGACCGGCCTGCCCAATCGTCGTCAGCTGCACGAGACCCTGACCCAGGCGTTCACCGATGCAAATCGCAGTCACCTCATCGGGGCCCTGCTGTTCATCGATCTCGACCACTTCAAGACCATCAATGATTCCCTGGGTCACGCCACCGGCGACTGGCTGCTCAAGGAGGTGGCCAGCCGTCTCAAGCGGCTGGTGCGCCAGGGGGATTGTCTGGCCCGTCTCGGCGGCGACGAGTTCGTGTTGTTGCTGCCAGCGCTCTCCATCAGCCCTCCCCAGGCGGAGATGCAGGCCGACCTCATCGCGGAGCGGCTCATCGGGGAGATCGCCGCCCCCTATGATTTCAGAGGCCAGGTGCTGCACATCGGCGCCAGTGTCGGCATCACCCTCTTTCCCGGTCGGGAGCAGGAGGCGGGGGATCTGCTCAAGCAGGCTGACACCGCGATGTATCAGGCGAAATCGGCGGGCCGCAAGACCCGGCGCTTCTTTGATGCCTCCATGCAGTTGCAGGCCGACCGGCGTCTGCACATTCACAACGAGCTGCGCAGTGCCCTCGATAATGGGGAGTTGACTCTCCACTACCAGCCCCAGCACATGGTGGCGGGGGGGGAGATCATCGGTGTCGAGGCGCTGATCCGCTGGCAACCCCCCGGGCGTGCCCTGGTGTCGCCTGCCGAGTTCATCCCCATTGCCGAGGAGACGGATCTCATTGTCGACATCGGCAACTGGGTATTGCACGAAGCCTGTACCCAGTACGTCTCCTGGGAGGAGAACGGGATCCACGTCCCTCAGCTCTCGGTCAACGTGAGCGCCAAACAGTTCCATGCTCCCGACTTCGTCGATCGCATTCACGATGTGCTGGCGGCCACCGGCATGGATCCCGCCTGCCTCAACCTGGAGATCACCGAGTCGGTGGTGCTGGGTCATGCGGAAGACACCATCAGCAAGATGGCGGAACTCAAGACCCTGGGCATCAGCTTTGCCATCGACGACTTCGGGGCGGGGTACTCTTCCCTGAGCTACCTCAAGCGGCTGCCGGCTGACGAACTCAAGATCGACCGCTCTTTCATCCAGGATATTCCCAAGGATGGTGACAACATGGCCATCGTCGAGGCCGTGATCGCCATGGCCCGCCACATGGGGTTCAACGTGACGGCGGAGGGGGTGGAGTCCCGCCAGCAACTGGAGTTTCTGCAGGCGCAGGGCTGCCATTTCTTCCAGGGATACCTCGCCTCCAAGCCGCTCCCTGTTCCCTACCTTGAACGCTATGTCAGCCGCCAGGTACGCGGTGATCGCCCCGTCTGCACCGATAAAAATAGTGTGGCGTAGCGCCCATATTTAACGGGTAGAATGAAGGTATCTCACCACCGCCAGCGGGCGGTGGTTATGCCTCTCAAGGGAGAATACCTTTCGTGAAAGCCGTGCAGGGAATCATCTTTTCGGCGCTGTGCGTGCCAGGGCTAGTGGCACCCGCCTTTGCGCAAACCATGGAGCAGTCTCTCTATCGCCAGGCCCATGAGGCCGTGCGTGCCAATGATCAGGTCAAATTCAGCCAGCTTCGGGCACGCCTGATCCACTATCCGCTGCTGCCCTATCTGGATTACTACCAGCTTGCGTTCCGTCCCGGGGCGGCAGACTACAACGATGTGACCCGCTTCATCCGCCAGCACGGGGACACCCCCCAGTCCAACCGGCTCGAGCGCAGCTATCTCACCTATCTTGCCCAGAGCCAGCAGTGGTCCCAGTTCCTGCGCTTCTATCCGGCCAAGCCAAGCTCCACCGATCTGCTCTGTCAGCACTATCAGGCCCGCTACTACACGGGGCACCAGAGTGAAGCCCTGCAGGAGGCAGGCAAGCTCTGGTTGAGCGGTCAATCCAGGCCCGATGCCTGCGATCCTCTGTTCCAGCTCTGGCAGCAGGCGGGTCTGCGTACTCAGGAGAAGATCTGGGAGCGTATGAACCTGGCTTTCGAGGCCCAGAACCCCAACCTCATTCGCCACCTCGGGGCCCAGCTCGGCAGCGGCATGAAGGGGTATGGCGATCAGATGATCGCCCTGTATGACCAACCCGTGCGGGCGATGAATCCGGCCAACTTCACGGCGGCGCCCCCGTCACGGCATCTGCTCTCCCTGGGGCTGGCCCGCTACGCCAACCAGGAGCCCGACGCGGTTCTGCGCCAGCTGGGGGAGATGACCCGTCGCTTCGGCCTGAACCATGCCGAGGTGAATCGGGTGGAGAAGGCGGCCGCCCGCCGCCTGTTGTTGGACCGCTCTTCTGACCAGCGTGCCTGGCTGGATACGGCCCTGGTGCGGCTCAAGGATCCGGAGCTGGTGGAGCTGCGGGCCCGTCTTGCCATCTGGGAGCAGGATTGGCGCGGCCTCGAAGGCTGGGTCAAGAGGATGCCCATGGGGCTGCAAAAAGAGGATCGCTGGCGTTACTGGATGGCGCGCTCGCTGGAGAAACAGGGGCGGCAGAAACCGGCGCGGGACCTCTATCTCGAGACTGCGAACCTGCGCGGCTTCTACGGCTTCATGGCGGCCCAGCGCACCGGTGTGCCCTATCGCATGAAGAACCAGAGCGTGGCGCACAAGGTGCCGGACTGGCAAAGTGCCAGTCGCCGTTGGCCCTTCCTGCTGCGGGTGCGTGAACTGCTGGCGATGAACGAGATCACGGCGGCCCGCTCTGAGTGGATCCACAACATGGATCGCAACAGCGTGGCCCAGCGCCTGGAGTTTGGCCACATCGCCCTCAACCAGGGCTGGCACGAGCTGGCGATCCTCTCCAGCATCCGTGCCGAGGCCTGGGATGCGCTGGACCTGCGCTTCCCGCTGCCCCTCAAGCGCACCTTCTCCCAGATGGCACAAGAGCGCACCATGAACACCAGTCTGCTCTACGCCATCTCCCGTCAGGAGAGCGCACTCTATCCCCTGGCCCAGTCACCGGTCGGGGCGAGGGGGTTGATGCAGCTGATGCCTGCCACCGCGAAAGAGACGGCCGGCAAGCTTGGGGTGCCCTATCGCAACGAGCAGCAACTGTTCGACCCGGCCATGAACATTCGTCTTGGCAGCGCCTACCTCAAGCGCCTGCTGGATGTGTATGACGGCAACCGGATCCTTGCGGCGGCGGCTTACAATGCGGGTCCTGGCCGGGTCAAGCGCTGGCGCGAGCAGAGCGACAACAAGCCGATGGATGTCTGGGTGGAGAGCATCCCCTATCGGGAGACGCGCAACTATGTCCAGAACGTGCTCTCTTTCGATCTCATCTATCAACACAAGCTGCAGCAGCCTTTGCGTTTTATGTCGGAACGCGAGCTGAATCACGCCTATTGAGTTCGGGGGGCAGTCGTTGTGGCGGCGGCCTCCCATTCTTGCCCCAAAATGGTTATCATCCCTTAAGCTTTGTTACAAAAGGAAACCTGCCAGGTGATCGGGCGCCGCGTCTTGGTCTGTCAGGTTCGATACAATGCCCGATCATCACTGACAGGCTTTTCCAACAAAGGAATCGAGAGTGGCAACGATCAAAGATGTGTCTCAGCTGGCGAATGTCTCCATTTCGACAGTGTCTCGAGTGATCAACAACACGGCGCAGGTGGCGCCCGAGAAGCGCGAGGCTGTCCTCGCGGCCATGAAGGAGCTCAGCTTTCGTCCAAACAGCTTCGCCCAGGCCCTGGTGAGCAAGCGCTCCAACTGTATCGGTGTGCTGGTGGGGGATCTGTGTGGCGGCCCCTTCTTCGCCCAGATGATGCGCGGCATCGAAAGCATGGTCGACAAGGCGAACAAGTTCACCATCGTGGTGTCCGGCAACCACGACGCGACCCGTGAGCGGCACGCCATCCAGGCGCTGCTGCAGCGCCAGTGTGATGCCCTTATCCTTCACAGCAAGGCGCTGCCTGACGAAGAGCTCAGCGAGCTGGCGTCGGGCACGACCCCCATCGTCTTCATCAACCGTCAGGTGCCAGGCTGCGAGGATCGCTGCGTCTGGCTGGACAACCAGGCCGGCATCACCACGGCTTGCCAGCATCTGCTGGACGCGGGACATCGCAAGATTGCCTTCGTCACCTCCGATGACGAGGAGTTTGTGGATGGTCAGCAGCGGATGGCCGGCTATCGCTTCGCCCTGCAACGGGCAGGTATCGAGCTGGATCCTGCCCTCATCGGCCGTGCCTATGCCGACGAAAAAGGTGGCTATGTGGCCATGAGCGAGCTGCTGGCGCGCGGCGTCGAGTTCAGCGCTGTGCTGGGTTTCAACGATGCCATGGTGGCGGGGGCCATCTCCTGTCTGCTGGAGCGGGGTTACAAAATACCCCAGCAGGTCTCTGTGGTCGGTTTTGATGACATCCCCTATGCCCGATACATCTATCCCAAGCTCACCACGGTACGTTACCCCATCGAGGAGATGGGAGAGCGGGCCGCTGAGCTGGCCCTGAGGCTGCTGGATCACAAGCCGGTAGAGGGGCTGGCGCTCAAATTCGAAGCCGAACTGGTACGGCGGGAATCTGTGGCCTGAGTCATGAAGTTGGCCCCGTGCGGGTCGACTTTTTTGCAAAACAGTGAAAGCGCTTTCAGAAATCCTTTTCAACTGTGATCCGCTTCAAAGCTTTTTGACCGCGCTGCCACTAGGATAGGCCCACGAATTAGGAGCGTGCGCTCCCGATTTTCCCGCTGTGGGAGGTAACCGGTTAATCCGGCTATTTCCTTCGTTACTTTCGACGGTCATCATTGGATGGCCGTTTTTTTTTGTCAGGATCCGGGTATGACGAACGAATTTGAGTATCAGACGGGTATCGTGGGCGCCGGTTGGCTGGGGTTGCCTCTGGCCAGGGCATTGCAAGAGCAGGGGCAATCTGTCGCGGTGACGGTCAGTACGGCCGAAAAGGCTGAACGGCTGCGGGGGGAGGGTATTGCCGCCTGGCCGCTGTTGCTTACCCCTGACATGGGATCACTGCCTTTTCGCTGTCATGACCTGGTGATCTGTGTGCCCCCCAGCAAGACCGGGGATTACCCGGCGTCCGTGGCCAGCTTGTGTCGACAGGCGAGGGAGGGGGGGGGTCAGAGGGTTCTGTTTATCAGCGCGACTTCGGTCTGGGGGGCCGGACAGGGGGAGGAGGATACGCCCGCTCCAGTCCATGACAGAGGCTTGCGGATGCGGGCGGCCGAGCTTGCCGTGCTGGAAGGGCATGTTGACTGCGCCATGATCTTGCGCCCGGCCGGACTCTATGGTCCTGACCGTCACCCCGGCCGTTTTCTGGCGGGCAAGACGCTGGCCGGGGGAGGCCAGGCTGTGAACCTGGTGCATCTGGACGACGTGGTAGCCGCCTGTGAGCTGATGCTGGCCCGGGGGCAGGATGGGGATGCCTACAATCTGAGTGCCCCCGTCCACCCGCGCCGGGAGCAGCTCTACCCCTTCGCGAGCCGCCTGCTCGGGCTGGTGCCGCCGCAGTTCGTTGAGCCGGCGGGGGAGTTTGCTCCCATCGAAGGTCAGCGCATCTGCCAGCAGCTTGGTTTCGTCTATCGCTGGCCGGATCCGGCCCACTGGTTTGCGGACGGTGCGGCCTTGAAGGGCTGAACGGGTCGTCGCCATCCGGGCCCCGGAGTCGGTCATCTGGCGTGCAAACCAGATACGGCGCGCGCTCCGGGACAATTGAGGTTTGCCAAGGGGGGGATCGCCCCCTATCATGCCGCCATCCATGATAAAGAGAGCGGTAATGATGGAAGAGACCAAGCGCCACCCCGATGGGGAGCTGTTGCTGAGAACCCTGGCAATGCCAGCCGATACCAACCCCAATGGCGATATCTTCGGCGGGTGGATCATGTCCCAGATGGATATAGGTGGGGGCATCATGGCCAAGGAGCTGGCAAAAGGGCGCATCTGTACCGTCTCGGTGGAGGGGATGACCTTCCACAGCCCGGTCAAGGTGGGTGACGTGGTGTGCTGTTACGGTCGCTGCCTCAAGATTGGTCGCAGCTCCATGCGACTCAAGCTGGAGGTCTGGGTCAAGCCGGTATTGCGGGAGAACGAAGCCCAGCGGTACTGCGTGACCGAGGGCGTCTTCACCTATGTGGCCATCGACGATCAGGGCAAATCCCGCCCCGTCCCGGTCTGAGTCTGCTCAGATGAGCCGGGCATTGATGATGGATATTTCCTGCTCAAGCCCGGTTTTTTGCCGTATCATGCGCTCCAGCATCTCTTCCGACCCCACGCACTGCCGGGTGTCGAACAGACAGAGATCACATTGGGGATCCCGCCTGATTTGATAGACGGTGGAAAGCTCCACTTGATGACAGGTTCCCTGTTGATCGTAAAATGTCACGCGGTACTGGTGCTGTCTCGCCATCGTTGAATTCCTTCTGGATGAGTCGGGCCGGACACGAATAATGAGACTAGTCGGCGACCGTGGCCTGTGTGAGGGCCATGTCGTCTTGCAGAGGCAGGTGATTGTTAGCCAATGAAAAATAGTTATCGGATTCTGGGAACGTCCCTGCTGACGTTGGGGCTGGTCGGTTGCTTCGAGGTACCGGATCAAGATCATCTGGTGACTGCGGCAGGTATCATACCTGGCGCAAGCTGTGACAGACCACCTCTGGTGGCGCTCGCCTCCACGGCCTTGCCGAGGGAATTTGGCATCACCGTCTGGAACCTCTACAAGGGACAACGCAAGAACTGGCGGGAAGGGCTGGATGAGTATGCCAAGTCCCAGGATCTGGTGCTGCTGCAAGAGTCGGCGACCCGGCCCGAGATGCTGGACTGGCTGAAGAGAGGCGATTTCCAGTGGCAGCAGTTGCAGGCCTTCACCCAGGGAGGTGTCTCCTTTGGCGTGATGACGGTGGCGAAAACGCCGCAGGCGTTTGTCTGTGGCGTCCGTTCCCCCGAACCCCTGCTGCGCATCCCCAAGTCAGGTCTGGTCAGTCTCTATCCCTTGCAAGGGGATCCTGACGGCGTGCTGGTGGTGAATCTCCATGCGGTCAATTTCGAGCTGGGCATGGCGACCTTTCGCGAGCAGCTCAACGATCTGACTGCGTTGATCCATCGCCACCAGGGGCCGGTCATCCTGGGTGGCGATTTCAACACCTGGAGCGACAAGCGCGCGTTCTGGTTGAACAAGCTGGTGGGCGAGCTTGGCCTGCAGGAGGCCATACCTGTACCTGATCTGCGTCGCACCGCCTTTGGCCGGCCTCTGGATCACCTCTACTATCGCAATCTGGATCTGGTGGAGGTGAGTTCACCTGCTACCGATGCCTCTGACCACAACCCCATTCTGGCGCGCTTTGCGGCCCAGGCTATCACTCCCTGAGTCATACCAATCAGATTAAAGATGTGATCTAATTGCTCTATTCTGGTTTCACTGTACTCAGTATGTCCGATCTAATCGATTTCTTGGCCCTCGCCAAGGCAGAAACCAACGCCAGGAAACGCATGCGATTCCTGGCGTTAGCACACTTTCAAGAAGGTCATTCCAGAACTGACATTGCCCGCTTTCTCAAAGTCAGCCGCACAAGTGTCAACAAATGGGTGAGCAACTTCTTGCTACACGGCGTGGCGGGGCTGGATAGTGTCCGTCCACCAGGCCGACCCGCCAAGCTCGGCGCCGAACAGCTATCCCAGCTTAGCGAATATATCGACCAACAAAGCCGGCTGGCCATCGGGGGACGACTGCAAGGTACTGATATTCAAACGTATATCGAACGAGAGTTTGGTGTGGCCTATGAACTCTCCAATGTCTACCGCCTCCTCAGAGAGCTGGGGTTTTCCTGGATAACCAGTCGCTCACGACATCCGAAGCAGGATGGGCAGGTGCAGGAAGCTTTTAAAAAACTTCCAGCTGGAAACGATCCTTAACATCCCGGGTCATGTTGCGCTTGCCAATGTCGATGTCTGGTTTCAGGACGAAGCCCGGTTTGGTCAACAAAATACGACTACCCGACTGTGGGCCAGGCGTGGCAGTCGCCCCCGAGCTATTCAGCAACAACAATTCGAGTACGTCTATCTCTTCGGTGCCGTCTGCCCTGCAACCGGGACAACGGAAGCCTTGCTCAGTCCTCTGGTAAACCGGGAGGTGATGAAGCAGCACTTGGCACTGATTGCAGCACGAACAAAGCCGGGTCGTCATGCGGTGGTGATCATGGACGGCGCCGGATGGCATACCATGGAATGTGCGGATGACTTCCCCAATCTCAGCCTGATCAAGCTCCCTCCCTATTCTCCCGAACTCAATCCCATTGAACAGGTATGGAGCTGGCTTCGTCAGCATGTGTTGGCTAATCGCAGCTTCAAGGATTACGACGACATCCTTGATGCCTGCACATCGGCCTGGAAGCACTTTATTGCCGATGTGGAGCGGGTGATGTCACTTTGTAGCCGAGATTGGATAAAACTGACCTAATGTTTAATCCGATTGGTAT
>NZ_JBFODJ010000004.1:0-26733 GCF_040908265.1 Aeromonas sp. R5-1 | reverse complement strand
CTGGAGGAAGATCGACTGGACACAGCCTTGCCCCCTCAACTCAAATCCAATTTATGAATAATCAGTCAAAAAAGTGCTTATCTGAACAGCATTGCTCCCAACTGGGCCTTGTTGCATCAGGAACTCAAAAAACCAGGTCAAAAAGGCGTGACCCTCGAGCTGCTATGGCAGGAGTACGCCGAGCGCCATCCAGGCTCCCACTACAGCTACAACCACTTCTGTCGGCTCTATAAAGAGTGGGCGGCGCTGCTGCAACCCTCGATGCGGCAGACCCATATTGCGGGCGAAAAACTCTTTGTCGACTACTGCGGCCAGACCATGCCCATTGTCGATCCGCATACCGGCGAGATCCTTTACCGGGCCCAGATCTTTGTCGCCGTGCTGGGGGCCTCCAACTACACCTTTGCCGAGGCCACCCGCTCCCAGCAGCTCGATGACTGGGTGATGAGCCACAAGCGCGCTTTCGAGTTCTTTGGCGGTGTGCCGCAATTGGTGGTACCTGATTGCCTCAAGAGTGCCGTCAGCGTGGCGCGCAATACCGATCCGGATCTCAACCCTACCTACCAGATGCTGGCGGCCCATTTCGGTACGGCGATCATGCCCGCGCGGCCCCGCAAGCCGAAGGATAAGTCCAAGGCGGAGGTGGGCGTGCAGATCGTCACCCGCTGGATCCTGGCGGTGCTGCGTCATGAAACCTTCCATAGCCTGGCCCAGCTCAATCAGCGAATGGGTGAACTGCTGACCCGGCTCAACCAGAAATCCTTCCAGAAGCTGCCTGGCTGCCGTGCCTCACTGTTTGCCGAGCTCGATGCACCGGCGCTCAAGCCGTTGCCGGATTATCCCTATCACTACACCAAAGTAGTGCCGGTGCTGGTTGGTAAGGACTACCACGTCGATCTGGAAAAGCACTATTACTCAGTGCCCTATGCCTTGCAGGGCAAGCGGCTGGAGGCGCATCTGGCCGAGCATACCGTCACGCTGTACCACGCGGGCAAGATCGTGGCCGAACACCAGCGGAGTCATCACAAAGGCCAGCACAGCAGCCTGCGTGAACACATGCCCGCGCATCATCAGGCACTGCTGGAGTGGTCGCCGGAGCGACTGCTTGGCTGGGCGGCGTCCATCGGCCCCTACACCACGCATTGGGTGGATGGCTTTATCCGGCAGGCAGAGCATTCGACGCAAGCGGTGCGCCCTTGCCTGGCCTTGCTGGGGCAGAGCAAAACCTATGGCAAGGAGCGGCTGGAAGCGGCCTGCCTCCGGGGGCACCTGACCGGCGCCAACCGGCTGCACAACATCCGCAGCATGCTCAAGCATGGCCTGGAGGAGCAACAACTCATTGCCAACGAGCGACAGGATCCGCTGCAAGACATCCGTCATGACAATGTCCATGGCGAGCACTACTTCCACTAACCCCACGGATCAGGAGAAGCCGATGCAATTACACCTCGATGAACAACTAAGCCGCCTGCACTTGAGCGGCATGAAACAGGCTCTGAACCAGCAGCAGGCCCAGAGCATGCTGTACCTGGATATGGGTTTTGAAGAGCGGCTGCAACTATTACTGAGCCATGAGCTGGTGCAGCGGGAGCAGAGGAAAACCAACCGCCTGGAGAAGCAAGCCCGGTTCCGGCTAGCCGGACAGGTGGAGCAGCTCGACTATCGGGCGGGTCGAGGCGTGAGCAAAGCGCAGATCCGCCAACTGCTGGAAGGACACTGGCTGAGTCATCAACAAAACCTGCTGCTAACGGGCGCGGCAGGCTGTGGCAAGAGTTACCTGGCGTGTGCCCTGGGCCGTTACTTTATCCGGCAAGGAGTGGGCGTGCGGTATTACCGGCTGAAAACCCTACTTGAAGAGATGCGACTGGCCCAAGCGGATGGCAGCTATCCGAAACTGCTGGAGCGGGTAAGCAACATAGGGGTACTGATCCTGGATGACTGGGGCATGGAGATGCTGGACGCGAGCGAACGCAGCAACCTGCTGGAGATCATCGATACCCGCTACGGCAACGTCTCAACGATAGTGGCGAGCCAATTGCCGGTGGAGAAGTGGTACGGGATGATCGGAGAGGCAACCTTCGCCGAGGCGATCTTGGACCGACTGATCCACAGAGCGGTGCGCGTGACCTTAACGGGAGAATCGATGAGAAAACAGGGCGCCAACTTGACCGATGCCGATCAGGCGGAGTAAAAGGAAGACGCTATAAACGCGGGCAGAAAAAAAGTGATCGGCATGATGTTATTGGCTGATCGACATGATGTTATTAGCCACAAGGAGAAAGCCGGATGATGCATCCGTTCAACGTCGCCATGACAGCCCTCGCAATGTGTATCGCCACCCATGCCTTTGCCACCGAGGGCACCGCCGAGCTGCAGAGCGAGACCACCCTGGCCCAGGAGCTGAACCTCTCCAGCGCCCAGGTGGAGCAGATCAAGGGGCTGCGCGAGCAGGCCACCAGGGAGCTGGGCTCAATCAAGCTCGATGCCATCGGCCAGGACGTCATCGTCAACATGATCAAGTCCGGCAAATGGGATGAAGTGGCGGCGAGGAAGCAGTTGCAGACCATCAGCGACGTACAGGCCGAGGCCCGCTACCATCGCGCCCACTACCTCTTCGAGGTGAGCCGGGTGCTGACGCCCGAGCAGAAAGCCAAGCTGCACGAGATGCTGAGTGGCGGCGAGGCCATGTACTAAGGGCGACACTCTCCCCGTCTCTCCCATCCCCGCATCCGTGCGGGGATGCTATTTCTCCTCCCCCATGCCTCTTTTCGGCCAGGCTCCCCCCAGGCCACTCTGGTCAGCATCATCCGGATGCACAGATCCGCGACGGGATGCCGGCTTTGCCCCCAAGACGGAGATTCCTCCTCACCATCTTGCCTCGAGCATGTAGAATGGCCCCCAGATTCAGACCCATGACGGCAGACGTTTGCCCGCAAGAGCACCTTCTGGAATAGCACATGACAGCACAATACCAAGCGCCAGGCGCCAACTTGAGCGCCCACACCCCCATGATGCAGCAGTATCTGACTCTCAAGGCCGAAAACCCGGAGATCCTGCTGTTCTATCGCATGGGTGACTTCTACGAGCTCTTCTACGACGACGCCCGCAAGGCCTCCCAGCTGCTCGACATCTCCCTGACCAAGCGCGGCCAGTCGGCCGGCAGCCCCATCCCGATGGCCGGGGTGCCCTATCACGCCATCGAGGGGTATCTCGCCAAGCTGGTACAGCTCGGCGAATCGGCCGCCATCTGCGAGCAGGTGGGGGATCCCGCCACCAGCAAGGGGCCGGTGGAGCGCAAGGTTATTCGCATCATCACCCCGGGTACCGTCTCCGACGAGGCGCTGCTCAGCGAGCGGCAGGACAACCTGATCGCCGCCGTCTACCACGATGGCCGCCGCTTCGGTTACGGCACCATGGACATCGGCTCCGGTCGCTTCTTCATCAACCAGTTCGAGAAAGAAGAGACCCTGCTGGCGGAGCTGCAACGCACCAATCCGGCGGAGCTGCTCTACCCCGAATCGTTCGCCTTCCTGCACCATGTCGAGGGTCGCCGCGGTCTGCGCTGCCGCCCGGAGTGGGAGTTCGAGCTCGGCACCGCCCGCAAGCTCTTGTGCCAGCAGTTCGGCACCCAGGATTTGGTGGGCTTTGGGGTCGAGCAGAGCGAGACCGCCCTGTGCGCCGCCGGCTGCCTGATGCAGTACGTGAAAGACACCCAGCGCACCGCCCTGCCCCACATTCGCAGCGTGCGCCTGGAGCAGCCCGATCATGCGGTCATCATGGATGCCGCCACCCGCCGCAATCTGGAGCTGACCCAGAATCTGGCCGGCGGTCACGACAATACCCTCTCCGCCGTGCTCGATTGCACCGCCACGCCGATGGGCAGCCGCCTGCTCAAGCGCTGGATCCACCAGCCGATCCGCGATCGGGTGATCCTCAAAGGTCGCCAGAGCACCATCAAGGAGCTCATCGAGCAGAACCTCTATGACGAGCTGGGGAGCCTGCTGCGCCAGGTCGGCGATGTGGAGCGGGTGCTGGCGCGCCTTGCCTTGCGCTCGGCCCGTCCGCGCGATCTGACCCGGCTGCGGCAGGCTTTTGCTCAGCTGCCCGAGTTGCAGCGGCTGCTGGCGGAGAGCGAGCACGAGGCGGTGCAGCAACTGCGCGAGCGGGCGAGCACCTTCCCCGAACTGTTCGACCTGCTGGAGCGTGCCGTGATGGAGGTGCCGCCGGTGCTCATCCGCGATGGCGGCGTCATCCGTGAAGGGTTCAATCAGGAGCTGGACGAGCTGCGGGATCTGGCCAATGGCGCCACCGCCAGCCTGGCCCGCATCGAGGAACGGGAGAAGGCGCTCACCGGCATCAACACTCTCAAGGTGGGCTACAACAAGGTGCACGGCTTCTATATCGAGGTGAGCCGTGCCAACAGCCACCTGGTGCCGGCTCACTACATCCGCCGCCAGACGCTGAAAAACAACGAGCGCTACATCATCGATGAGCTGAAGAAGTACGAGGACAAAGTGCTCACCGCCCAGGCCCAGGCGCTGGCGCTGGAAAAACGCCTCTACGAAGAGCTGCTCGACGCCCTGCTGCCCCACCTCGGCGATCTGCAGGAGTCTGCTGCCGCACTGGCGGAGCTGGACGTACTGGCCAACCTGGCGGAGCGGGCAGAGACCCTCGACTATCGCTGCCCCACCCTCATCGACGAAGATCAGATCCTCATCGAGGCGGGCCGCCATCCGGTGGTGGAGCAGGTGATGACCGACCCCTTTATCGCCAACCCCATCCGGCTGGAGCGGGAGCGGCGGATGCTGATCATCACCGGCCCCAACATGGGCGGTAAGTCCACCTACATGCGCCAGACTGCGCTGATCGTGCTGCTGGCCCATATCGGCGCCTTCGTGCCCGCCGACAGCGCCCGCATCGGCCCCATCGACCGCATCTTCACCCGCATCGGGGCGTCGGATGATCTCGCCTCCGGCCGCTCCACCTTTATGGTGGAGATGACCGAGACTGCCAATATCCTCAACAACGCCACCGCCCGCAGTCTGGTGCTGATGGACGAGATTGGCCGCGGCACCAGCACCTACGACGGCCTCTCCCTGGCCTGGGCCTGCGCCGAGCAGCTGGCAAGCAAGATTGGCGCCTACACCCTGTTCGCCACTCACTACTTCGAGCTGACCCGCCTGCCCGAGCTGATGAGCGGGCTGGCCAACGTCCACCTGGATGCGGTGGAGCACGGCGACACCATCGCCTTCATGCACGCGGTGCAGGAAGGTGCGGCCAGCCGATCCTACGGCCTGCAGGTAGCGGCGCTGGCCGGGGTGCCGAAATCGGTGATCCACCAGGCCCGCCACAAGCTGCACGAGCTGGAGAGTGCCACTCCGGTGGCCGCCGGCGAAAGCCGTCCGGCTCCGGTCACTCTCGCCCCGCAACCCCATCCTGTGGTGGAGGAGCTGGCAGCAGTACGTCCGGACGAGCTGACCCCGCGACAGGCCCTTGACCTGCTCTATCGACTCAAGCAGATGCTGTAGCTAACGACCGCCGAACAGGCATGAAAAAGGGGAACCGCGAGGTTCCCCTTTCGTTTGACCGAACCTGTCATGTCATCAGCCCGGACCGATGCGATCCATCAGGCTCAGATTGACCGACCCCGGATGGCGCTTGAGCTTCTGCCTGTATTCGAACTGGTGCTGGCTCTCCTGTTTGAGCCCCTGCATCAGGGAATAGCACATGGCCAGCATGATGACCGAGAAGGGCAGCGCGGCGATGATGCTGGCGGCCTGCAGGGCGGCAAGCCCGCCGGAGACCAGCAGAATGGCCGCGACCAGCCCCTGCCCCAGTCCCCAGATGGCGCGGTGCAGCACGGGGGGATCCTGGTCGCCGATGGAGAGCAGCGTCGTAATCACGAGCGTGCCCGAGTCGCTGGAGGTGATGAAGTAGGTGCAGATAAGCAGGGTCAGCACACCCTTGGCAATCCAGCCGAAGGTCTCCCAGTGCAGCAGTTCCACCGTCTTGTAGAGCGCCATGGTGACATCCTGATTGACCGCTTCCACCACGCCGCCGCCACCGAACAGCTCCAGGTTCATGGCAGTCCCGCCGAACACGGTGAGCCAGAACATGCCGAGCAGGGAGGGCACCAGCAGGACACCGAGCACGAATTCACGGATCGTGCGGCCCTTGGAGATGCGCGCGATGAACATGCCGACAAAGGGGGCCCACGCAATCCACCAGCCCCAGTAGAACGCGGTCCAGCTGGACTGCCAGGCCGAGGTGCCGTTGGCTTCGGTATTGGTCCAGAAGCTCAGCTTGACGATGTTCTGCAGGTAATCACCGATGTTCTGCACATAGGCGTTGAGGATGTAGGTGGTCGGCCCCAGCGCCAGGAAGAGGCCCAGCACGAACACGCTCAACCAGATATTGAGTTCGGAGAGGATCTTCACCCCGCGCCCGACGCCGGAGATGGCCGACAGGGTGGCAATCAGGCTGATGCCACCGATGAGCCAGAGCTGGTTCGCTTGTGACACGCCCATGCCGAACATCTGATTGAGGCCGGTGTTCATCTGGGAAACTCCCAGCCCAAGGGAGGTCGCCACCCCGAACACGGTACCGAACACCGCCAGCACGTCGGCGGCATGGCCCCAGAAGCCGTAGATACGATCGCCAAGAATGGGGTAGAGCACGGAGCGGATGGCCAACGGCAACTTGCGCCGGTAGCTGAAGAAGGCCAGCGACAAGCCGACGATCACATAGATGGCCCAGGGGTGCAGACCCCAGTGGAAGAAGGTGAGGCGCATGGCGATCTGGGCCGCTTCCGGCGTCATACCTTCGGTGATGAAGGGGTTGCCCTGCAGGTGATACATGGGCTCGGCGATACTCCAGAACACCAGGCCTATGCCCATGCCTGCGCTGAACAGCATGGAGAACCAGGCAAAGTAGCCAAACTCCGGTACCTGGTCGTCGTCGCCCAGCCGGATGCTGCCAAAGCGGCTGAACATCAGGTAGACGGCGAAGAACAGGAACAGGGCGACCACCAGGATGTAATACCACTTGAAGCCAGCAATGATGGTGTCCTTGGCCCCGGTAAACCAGGTGCCTGCGGTATCTGGATCAAAGACGCCGAACAGCAGGAAGAGGGTCACGACGGTGAGGGCCGTCATGGCCATGGTGGGATTGAGGCCTTTCAAAAGCCCTTTGGTTGCTCGCATCGGGCCTCCTTAGTCGTTGTTGAAAAAGTCTTCACCCACGTGATCGCCGGCACCGCCGATGGCGCGATAGGCCAGACGACCTGCCACCTGCTCACGGTGATCCACCAGGGTCACCGACGGCTGGCCGTTCACTGCGTGGCGTTTGCCGAGGAAGATAGCCATGGGCACCCCCAGATTGGAGACACCGCTGGTGATCCAGAGGCGGTTGAAGTCATAGGAGCCACCGATGAACTCCAGCTGTGCCAGCCCATTGTCCAGACCCGCCAGATAAAAGTTCATGGCACTCTCGTCGGGGAAGAGGTGAACCAGCACATAGGCATAGCGCAGCTCATTGACCAACTCCTTTAGACTGAAAGAACCTGTGTTGCTGCAAGAGAGCGGCAGCTCACCATCGTAATGGTGTACCTTGAGGTTGTTGGGGTCCTCGTCATAGGCAGGTTGATAACGCACAAACGCCGCGGTATCCGGCAGTTCATAGCGAACTCTGACCACACGCAGGTCGGCAACCAGGGACTTGATATCCAGGTCGTCATGCATGATTTCACTCCTCAAATATCGGGTTGGAATGGGGCAATTGTCCGATAACCTAACACAATATTCATTAGAGCTAAAACCATCACATCAAAAACCATATTGACCTTGTTATGGATTAGGCGGAGAATTTCGCGCCTCTCCACAGCCCTGCGATGACCCAGACCCCATGGAAAAACATGATGAAGTGCTGATCGCCCTGCGCCAGATCATCCGTGCCATCGACATGCACTCCAAGCGCTTGATCAAGGAAGCCGGCCTGACCTCGCCCCAGCTCCTGCTGCTCAAGGGGATCGACGAGCTTGGCCAGATCTCCATGCGCCAGTTGGCGGATCACACCAACATGAGCCAGGCCACCGCCACCACCATCATGGACCGGCTGGAGAGCCGCCAGCTGGTGCAGCGCATTCGCAGCGAAACCGACAAACGCAAGGTGCATGCGACGCTCACTGACGCGGGACGCGCCCTGCTTGCCCAGGCTCCGACCCCCTTGCAGGAGAGTTTCATTCAACGCTTTCAGGCGCTGGAGAACTGGGAGCAGGGGTTGTTGCTCTCTTCCCTGCAACGCATCTCCGCCATGATGAATGCTGACGGCATCGATGCCGCCCCCGTGCTGAGTGTCAGCCCCCTGACCGAATAGCGGGCCTGAAATCCTGAAGTCCGTTTACATGTTTTCAGTTAACTTCTGGCACTCAGAACCCGATGTACCGCATCGGGGATTCTGCATTGCGAGGCCTAATGCGATCATTCTAGGTTATAACTACCCACCACCTTATGCACCATCTTCCTCGTCTACACCAGGTCCTACGGGCTTTGCTACAGCAACTCTCCTTTCAGTATCCCGTTCACCCGCTCTGCCAGCGCATTCTGATAACAGTCATACCCATCAGTCATCGAGTACTGTACTCCGTACCGTTCATACAGCGTCTGATTCAAGCCTGAGCAATACTGCACCCTGCCGTCCGAGTGATAGATAAACTCCCCGCTGCCACGCCGTTGCTTCAGTGCTCTGCGCCATCACAACCAACTCAGCATGCATCCCTTCGTGCACGTGATGCCCCGCTATCTTACGCGAGAAGGCATCCGTCACCAGGCTCAGGTAGAGTGGCCCGCTCTTTGCCGGCAGGTAAGTGATGTCGGCAACCAAGACCTGCCCTGGCGCCACCGCAGTGATTTTCACCGGGCCGGGTTTGAGCAAGTTGGGATGGCGATAGAAACGCTGAAAACTGTGGAGCGTCTTGTGATAGGCCCGTTTGGGCTGCACCAACAGACGGTGCTCGGCCAATATCCTAAACAGTCTGTCCCACCAGACCGTCAGCCCAGCATCGTCTTGGCCTTGCAGCAGATAATGCTACTTGTGGATGCCCACCCGTAGTGAACTTTGCGCACAAAGCTCACTACCTGCAGCCCTTGTGCATGACGCAGGTCGGCGACCCGATTGCGATTGTAGTCAGCCTAACGGTTTATTCCGAGGAACCAGCAAGCACTGAAGATGGTCAGCTTTTCGACATACCGCTGCGAGAGAGCTTACCAGGTCGTTTTTTACGATTGAGGCGCCTTCAAAGAACTGAGCCTCCAGGCTCATCAGCGCCAGCTACTCGAGCTCCTTGATACGCTGTTCAGACATTTGGTTGTCGGGATCAGGCATGATGTGATCCTGCCAGCTCTAATCGATGCTCCCTGGCTCCAACCCTGCAGACCATGCTTATGCAACCATACCAGAATGGTCGAATTGCCCTGAATGCCATATTGGAATTGTGTCTACTGGTAGGTGAGTTCACCTTTTTCAATCTGCTCGACCAGGGACAATTTAAACCTCAGTGAGTAATCGCGCTGTGTGCGTTTCACACCTTGTCCCATCGAGATCTCCATCTATTCGGGGAAGAAGGTATAAGCCATATTCAGGACGGGGACAATGGGAAAAGAAAAAGCCCAGCATTGCTGCTGGGCTTTTTATTTGGCTCCTCCTGCTGGGCTCGAACCAGCGACCTGCGGATTAACAGTCCGTCGCTCTACCGACTGAGCTAAGGAGGAATTATTCGTGGTGCCCAGAGACGGAATCGAACCGCCGACACGGGGATTTTCAATCCCCTGCTCTACCGACTGAGCTATCTGGGCAAATGGTGCCGGCTACCGGAATCGAACTGGTGACCTACTGATTACAAGTCAGTTGCTCTACCTACTGAGCTAAGCCGGCACACTTCAAACCATTGTGCATGAACACGTTTTTATTTCATGGCACCAAAATATGGTGCCCAGAGACGGAATCGAACCGCCGACACGGGGATTTTCAATCCCCTGCTCTACCGACTGAGCTATCTGGGCGTGGGCGCTATTAAACGGATTTTAGGGCAGGTGGTCAACGGGAAATTTCACTTTTCGTCTCGTTCGTCTCTTTTTTGCGCAGCATCATCCATTTTCATCACTTCTGCTGGCGGGACCGCTCCCCGGCGCCCCCAGAGGCGGGACTCCTCCCCCTTGAGCAGGCGGGTAATGTTCTCGTGATGACGGATCAGGATGAGACAGGAGAGCAGGGAGACCGGCAACGTGTATTCCGGTTTGAGCAGATAGGTAAAGAGCGGAGTCAGCAACACGGTCACGATGGACGCCAGTGACGAATAGCCGCTCACCAGCAGCACCAGCAGCCAGGTGGTGATGACGGCGCCCCCCATGGCAAAGCCGATGGGCAGCATGGTACCGAGGGCGGTGGCGACGCCCTTGCCGCCACGGAAGTGGAAGAAGAGGGGGTACATGTGGCCCAGACAGGCGGCCACCCCGATAAAGCCGAGGTAGACGGGCTTGATCTGCAGATACCAGGCGAGGTAGACGGGGGCCATCCCCTTGAGCACGTCGAGAAGCAGTACGATCAGCGCCGCCATCCGGCCGCCGAGGCGCAACACATTGGTCGCCCCCGGGTTGTGGGAACCATGGTCACGGGGATCCGGCAGACCCGTGATGCGGGAAACCAGCACGGCACTGGACAGCGAGCCGCCCAGATAGGCCAGAATAATCATCAAAATCGTCAGGGCCGTCATCTTGGTCGTTTTTACCACGATATGAATGGGGTATGATGCGGGCCACATTCCCAGGCCCGGGCTTGCCCGAAAGCGTGTCGCCCAAACCGGCCGCCAGCGGCAATCTGCTTGCCGGGCCTGCATCCCTGCGCTGTTTTCACAGCCCATCAAGAGTAAAGAAGAAGTACTGTCATGGACAAGGTGTTTATTCGCGGACTCGAGGTTTTGACCACCATAGGGGTATATGAGTGGGAGAAGGGCATTCGCCAGAAGCTCTGTTTCGACCTCGAGATGGGGTTTGACAATCGCCCAGCCGCCGCAACCGACGATATCAATCTGGCGCTGGATTACGCCACCCTCTCTCGCAAGATCTGTGATCACGCCCAGGGCAAGATAGTGGAGCTGGTCGAGACCATGGCCGAGCAGGTCGCCGCCCTGGTGCTGGAAGACGAGCGGGTACAGTGGGTCAAGGTAACCCTGACCAAACCGGGTGCCGTGCCCAATGCGGCAGGCGTCGGGGTCGAGATCCTGCGCCATCGCACGCCGGCTGCGAGCGCCAACTGATGACCCGCATCTATATCAGTCTGGGATCCAACATCGATCGGGAACGCCATATCCGCGCCGGCCTCGATGCCCTGCACGCCGAATTCGGCGAGTTGCAGGTCTCCCGGGTATTCGAGAGCGAGGCAGTGGGCTTCAACGGCCGCCCCTTCTACAACCTGGTGGTGGGTGCCGATACCGAGCTGCCCCTGGCGACCCTGTGCCGGCGGCTGCGCGCCATGGAGTTCGCTCACGGCCGCGAGCCGGATGCCAAGAAGTTCGCCCCGCGCACCCTGGATCTCGATCTGCTGCTCTACGGCGAGCTGGTCTGCGAGACACCACTGGTGCTGCCGCGCGGCGAGATCCTCACCAACGCCTTCGTGCTCTGGCCGCTGGCGGAGCTGGCTCCCACATTCCGCCATCCCATCGATGGTCGCACCATCGGTGAGCTGTGGGCAGGTTACGACAAAGCCTCCCAGCGCCTTGACCCCATTCCCTTCCACTGGAAAGCGGGCGAATTGCAGCATCACTGAACGACAAGGGCACCCTCGGGTGCCCTTGTTGATGACTCCGCTGATGACGGATAAGAAACGGTGATTGGGCCTGCGCCGGTGCAAGTGGCAGGATGACCGCCATCACAGGAGAACCCCATGCCACTCGATGCCATCCACGACTTCAACCGTCAGTTGCTCACCGACCTGCCCTACCAGCGCTTCGAGCACGAACCCATCCTCGATTACGCCACCGACGAGCAGGTCAAGGCTCGCCTCGGCTGGCAGGCCGAGTTCAGCAAGACCCTTTTCCTCAAATTCAAGGATGGTCGCTTCGCCCTGCTGCTGACCCACAGGGACGGCCGGCTCGACAGCAAGGCGGTCAAGGCGGCGCTCGGTGCCAAACCCTCCATCTGCACCGCCGACGAGATGCAGACCGAGATTGGCTGCCTGCCGGGAGCCGTCTGCCCCTTCCTGCCCCGCGCCGACATCCCCCTGCTGGTGGATCCCGTGCTCATGAATCACCACGCCTTTACCTGGACGCCGGGCCACCCCGAGCAGACTTTCCTGCTGGAGACCACCCACCTGGCCGGACTGCTGGCCCGATTGCCCTGCGACGTGAGCTACCTGCCCGCCCCCTGAGCCTGGGACTCAGCGCTTTTCCCGCGCCAGCTGGGCGAAGATCAGCGCCGCCAGCATGGACATCAGGCCGATGCACAGATAGGTGAGGTGGAACCCCTCCAGCCAGCGGCCACTCTCCTCGGGCTGGCCGATGGAGAAGAGTCCCAGCAGGCTGGCGGCGATGGCCACCCCCAGGCTCATGGAGAGCTGCATCACCACCGACAGCAGACCGTTGCCGCTGCTGGCGTGCTCGCTGCTGAGATCCTGCAGGGTCAGGGTGTTCATGGCGGAAAATTGCAGGGAGTTGATGGCGCCAAAGACCGCCAGCCACACCAGCAGTACGCCGTGGGGCACCTGGTTGTCGATGAAATAGAAGCTCGCGATCATGGCCCCGAGCGCCAGGGTGTTGCCGATGAGGATGCGGCGATAACCGATGCGCGGAATGAGCTTGTTCACCAGCGTCTTGGTCAGCATGGCGCCGATCACCGTGGGGATCATGGTCATCCCCGCTTTGCTCGGGGAGAAGCCGAGCCCCAGTTGCAGGAACAGCGGGGTGAGAAACGGCATGGCGCCGCTGCCGAGGCGGGCAAACAGATTGCCCCAGATACCGATGGCGAAGGTGGACGTCTTGAACAGCGCCAGACTGAACAGGGGCTGCTCCGCCGTGGCGGCATAGAGCCAGTAGCTCGCCATGGCGGCCAGACCGAACAATACCGCAAACAGGGCCCAGCCGGTTGAGATGCTGTGCTCCCCCAGGCCTTGCAGACCGACGGATACCTGCACCATGCCGACACTGAACAGCACAAACCCCTGCCAGTCAAACCTGGCGGTGTGCTGGCGAAGGTCGGGCATGAAGTGCCAGCTCGCCACGAAGCCGAGCAGGCCCACCGGCAGGTTGATGAGGAAGACCCAGTGCCAGCTCGCCACCTCCACCAGCCAGCCCCCCAGGGCCGGACCGATGAGGGGGCCGAGCAGACCGGGGATGGTGACGAACGACATCACCCTCAGCAGCTCATGCTTGCTGTAGACCCGCAGCACCGCCAGACGCCCGATGGGCATCAGCAAGGCCCCCCCGACCCCTTGCAACACCCGGGCGATCACCAGCATGGGCAGGGTGTTGGCGATGGCACAGGCCAGGGAACCCAGGGTAAACAGCAGGATGGCGACCAGATAGACCCGGCGGGTGCCGAATCTGTCCGCCAGCCAGCCGGAGGCAGGAATGAGCAGGGCCACCGTCAGCATGTAGGCGATGATGACGGACTGCATCTGCAGCGGACTCTCGCCCAGGGCCTCGGCCATGCTGGGCAGGGCAGTGTTGAGGATGGTGCCATCCAGGGTCTGCATGAAAAAACCGACCGCTGTCAGCCAGGGCAGCCATTTGCGCTGGGCGGGCGTCACCATCGGGGAGCTGTCAGGCATGGTTCTGTCTCTCCTCATCACATAAGAAAAGACCCGCACGAGCGCGGGTCATATCAGCATATCAGGCATCCGGCTGGCCGAGCATGGCCTTGAGGTGCTCTTCCAGGCTGGGTTCGGGGGCCTTGAGGGTTGAGAGAAACAACTGCTCTATGCCTACCCTGTCCTGGCTCTTCACGATGAACACCAGCCGGGACTGGGCCTTGCCTTCGGGCCACTCCCCCAGCGCCTGCAACGGATAGAGCTGGCCGTGCACGCCGTGGATCACCACTGGCTGGCTCTCCCCCTCCAGTTGCAATATCCCCTTGAGACGCAGCAGGGCATCGCCGTATTGCGCCTGCACCGCATCGATGGCGGCCAGCAGGCGGGAGGGCTTGAGCGGCTCGCCGATGCGCAGGGAGAAACTTTCGATATTGCCGTGCTCGAAGCGGGTGGGCGCGGCCGTCCCCACCTTGGCGGCAAACGGCGTCATCTTCGGCTGCATGGGCGAAGCCAGCCCCTGTTTCGGGGATTCGGTACGCAGCCAGGCCAGCAACTGGCGCACGTCGCGCCCCGCCGCCTCGTTGTAGGCGCCGAGCTTCTCCAGCACCGCGGGTGAGAGCACCCCATTGCTGACCCGCTGGATGGGGGCTGCCGGATTGAGGGCCGCCAGTTGGGCCTCCACCCGAGCAAGGGTCTCTTCATCCACCAGATCGCCCTTGCTCACCACCAGCAGATCCGCCAGCGCCACCTGTTTGACCGCCTCATATTGAGCGGCCAGCTGCTGCTCGATATGGCCGGCATCCACCACGGTGACGGTGCCATCGAAGCGGTAGCGCTGGGCGATAAAGCCCTCTTCCCTCAACGTGAACAGCACAGGGGCCGGATCGGCCAGACCCGTGGTCTCGATGATCAGCCGTTTGAAGGGTTTGATTTTGCGCTGGATGGCCTTCATGAAGAGCCCCTGCAGCGCCTCCACCAGGGAGCCCTGCACCGAGCAGCAGATGCAGCCGGAATCGAGCAGCACCACCTGCTCGTCCACCTGCTGTACCAGATGGTGATCCAGCCCCACGGAGCCGAACTCGTTGATGAGCACGGCGCACTCCCCGAGCTCGGGCTGCTTGACCCAGTGGTTGAGCAAGGTGGTCTTGCCGCTGCCGAGAAAACCGGTCAGCAGGGTCACGGGGATGCGGGTGTCTTGCATGTCTGTCATCGGGTTGCCCCCCCTCTGATCGGCAGGAGGATGAGTAAGCGAGTGTCTTGCATATCGGTCATGTCAGATCCTTACCGGTTGGCGAACAGGTCGCCGAGCCAGCGGTTTTCGAAACGGCCATGGGGGTCAAGCTCCCGCTTCAGGGCCAGGAAGTCGTGCCAGCGCGGCAACAAGGCAGGGAAGTCGTAGAGGTCCATCGCCAGGTGCTTGCCGAAATGGGGAATGCCGCCGAGGGGCACCAGCAGTTGCTGCAACTCGCGCATCTGCTCCATGGAGCCCCCGACAAAGGTCCCGTCCGCCGCCAGATAGACCAGAAAACCTATCCAGCACACCGACTTGTCATGGGCGGCACTGAGCCAGGCCACGGAGGGACCGGTGCAGCGCAGGATGAAGGGGTAGTGCAGCACGCCGGGGTTCGCCTCCTGCCATGCCTGCAGGATTTCAAGGGCCTCCCCCATGCGTTCGAGGGGCACGGCCACCTCGCAGTTGATCTGGGGCGCCGGGATCCCCTTGCAGAGGATCTGGTAGACGTTGCCCACCAGATCCGAGGCGTCCTTGAAGCGGCGTACCGTCTCGAAGTGCTCGCCTGCCCTGGCCTCGTCCTTGGTGTCTCTGGCCATCTTCTGCAGGGTCGCGTCTATGGTGGCATTGAGCGCCAGGTTCATGCGCTCGTCCATGTCTCCCTCCAGCACCAGCGGCTCGCTGCCCCCGGCCCGGTAGCGGGCCACCTCGTCATCGGAGGCGGGATCCACCAGCCAGATGTGGCTCTCGCCGGTCCAGGCGAACCACCAGCTCTTCACGAAGGCGTGCTCCCGGTTGAGGCGCTCGTTGTGTTCCAGCAGGAAGGGGTAGTCGGTGGTGAACTTGGTGCAGCGCATGATGCGGTTGGGCACTGTGTTGAGGGTCACATCCAGCAGGATGCCGAGCATCCCCATGCCCATCACGAAGGCGCCGAAGCGCGGATCGGTGCGATCCACACGGATGATGTCGCCGCTCGCCAGCATCACGGTCAGGGCAGCCACCGCATCGCACAGGGCAGACTGGTGCAGTCCCTGCCCATGGGTGCCGGTGCTGAGCGCACCGCCCAGGGTCTGGATGCCGATGACGCCGGGGGACGCCGGCAGCATGCGATCCATGGCGATGAGGTCGGCATAGATGGTATCAAGCGGCGTCCCCGCCAGGTAGGTCACCGTATCGGCAGTCTTGTCCAGCTGGCCGCGCAGGTGGTGCAGGTCCACCAGCAGCGCCTGGCTGCCTTCGGCGTAGACGCTGTGGATGGGTTCGAAAGAGAGGCCGGAGCCGATGAGCCGCAGCTTGCGCTCGGGGTATTCCCGCAGCAGTTGCTGCAGCTCGTCACGGGTCGTCGGGCGCCACACCTGATCAAGGGCGCCGAGGGGGTTGGTTCTGGACCAGTTGAACAGCACCTCCCGATTGCCAATCGCCTTGATGCTGTGAAATGCCTGGAACCTGACCGTCATACCGCGCCTCATCTGACTTCAAAATGAGCGCCAATTCTACCGAAAAGTGGCTGCCAAGGCATGAAAAACAAGACCCTACAGTCGGGGGTGGATAGGGGGAGCGCCCCTCCCCGCCTCAGCGCGTCTGCTGGGTCAATGCCAGCAACATGCCGAATCCCACCAGCAGGCCCCCGAACACCCGATCGATCCAGTGGCGTACCGCCAGCAGTCGGTCCCGCACCGCAGGGGTGGAGAAGAAGAGCGCCACCGCACCAAACCAGAGGGCGTGCGCCAGCGCGATGAAGGCGCCATAGCCGATCTGGACCGCCAGCGGCGTCTGCGGCTGCACCACCTGCATGAAGAGGCTGACGATGAAGATGGTGGTCTTGGGATTGAGCACATTGGTCAGAAATCCGGTGCGCAGCGCACCCAGACTGGAGAGGGCAGGCTGACAGATGCTCTCTTCATCGGCAGCCGGTTTGGCCCGCAGCATCTTGATGCCGAGAAAGATGAGATAGGCGGCCCCTGCCAGCTTGATGAGGTTGAACAGCCAGAGGGATTGCTGGATCAGCAGGCCCACCCCCAGCAGGGTGTAGGTCACGTGCACGCAGACCCCGGCCGCGATGCCGATCGCCGTCAGCACGCCGGTGCGGCGCGAGAGCAGCAGGCTGTTACGCGACACCATGGCAAAGTCGGGCCCGGGGCTGATGACGGCAAAGAGGGTAATGGCGACAACGGCTAACAGTTCGGTCATGAAAAGAGTCCTGATTAGAGGGGATATCGGCTATTTTATTTGCCAATAACACCAATAACGAACGATGATTTCTGACATGAATGGTGAAAAAAACTCACAAAAAGCCCTCTCGCTGCCCTCCCTCACCGCCCTGCGCTGTTTCGAGGTGGCTGCCCGCACCGAGCATTTCGGCCGCGCCGCCGATGAACTGCATCTCACCCATGGCGCCATCAGCCGGGCGGTGCGCCTGCTCGAGGAGGATCTGGGGGTCATGCTGTTCGAGCGGCGCCAGCGCCGGGTCTTTCTGACCGACGCGGGTGAACGGTTCTATCAGGCGGTCAGAGAGGGGCTGGGCAGCATCCGCCAGACGGCGCAGGCCCTGCGCCAGCAGAGCCGCCCCCAATCGCTGGTGCTCTCCTGCGAACCCACCCTGCTGATGCGCTGGCTGATCCCGCGCTGGCCCGCCTTCCAGGCTCTGCACCCGGAGCTGGACGTACACCTGATGGCGGGCGGCGGCGCCCTCAGCTTTGGCAGCGGCATCGATCTCGCCATCCGGCGCAACGACTTTCACTGGCCTGCCGAGCTCTACAACCAGTTGCTGTTCGAAGAGCGGACCGGCCCTGTCTGCCCGCCGGGCAAGGTGGCGCACTTCTTTGAATCCAGGGGGGATGTGCAGGCCCTCAGGCCAACGGCACCCCGTCTGCACACCAAGACCCGTCCGGGCGCCTGGTTGGAGTGGCAGCAGCACGCAGGCATGTCCGCCGACGAGGAGGTGCCGGGTCAGACCTTCGAGCACTTCTATTTCAGCCTGCAGGCGGCAGTCGCCGGGCTGGGAGTCGCCATCGGCCCTTACCGGCAGGTGTGCGACGATATCGAGGCCGGTCTGCTGGTGGCACCGCTCGGCTTCGTCCCCGACGGCACCGGCTATCACCTGCTCGCCCCCGCGCCTCCCGAACCCGGCAGCCCCCACGACATCCTGGTGAACTGGCTGCACAGCCTGGTGGGCGCGGCCTAGCCCTGGGCGGTGCGCCCGGCGGCGACCTGTATCTCTCCCGCCGTCAGCTCCCGGCAGAACTGGCGTATCGGCATGGGGCGGGCAAACAGGTATCCCTGCAGATACTGGACCCCCTTGCCTCTCAGATAGGCGGCCTGCTGCTCCGTCTCCACCCCTTCGGCCACCAGGGACAAACCCAGCCGCCCCCCAAGGTCGATGACGTTGTCCACGATGTGCTCGGAGAGGGACTCCGTCCCGATACGGCCGATGAAGGAGCGGTCGATCTTGAGATAGTCCACGTGGAATTGCTGCAGATAGATGAGGCTGGAGTGGCCGGTGCCAAAGTCATCGATGGCGAGCTGCACCCCCATCTCGTCGAGCTGGCGAAACAGGGAGAGGGTCTGCGGGCTGGTCACCAGCAGCTCCCGCTCCGTGAGCTCCAGCACCAGCACCACCCGTCCCGGAACGAAGTGGCCGAGGAAGTCGCGGCACTCCGCCACCAGGGAGAGGTCCCGGCAGTGGATGGCACTGATGTTGAAGCTGATGTGAAATGCCTCGGGCAACTGCTCCTGTACCGGGTGGAGTGTCTTGGCCACCGTCTTCATCAGGTTGACCGTCATGGGCACGATCAGGCCAGACTCTTCCGCCTGGGGGATGAAGAGATCGGGGCGGATCAGCCCCTCTGTGGCATGTTGCCAGCGCATCAGTACCTCGGCTCCCACCATCTTGCCGCCCTTGCTGGCGATCAGCGGTTGCAGATAGGGGACAAATTCCCTGGCTCGCAGCCCACGTCTCAGCTCGTCCGTCAGGGCCCCCGGCCGCCCAAGCAGCCACCATACCAGCAGTGAGAGCACCAGCGAACTGGCTCCCAGCCAGATCAGTTGCAGATGGCGAGCCTCCCACAGGGCACGCCAGTAGATCGGCATGGCATAACCGGCGTGGATGGTGAAGGGGTAACGCTGGGAGGCGAGTATCAGGGCAAACTTGCTGTGCAGTTTCGGCGGATCGCTTTGGAAGTGGCCGGACTCATCGAGCCAGGCGGACCCCACCTGCAAGAACAGCTCGCTGGGATCGCTGCTCAGGGTGAGCATGAAACTGAGCTGGCTGCTGTCAATGGCGCTCAGTGCCGCATCACGCCCCCGCTCCTGACGCACCACCAGCAAGGGGTGATTCTTGCGCACCAGGTTGCCGCTCATCAGCAGCAACTTGCGATCCGTGTAGCGGGAGCCGTCATCCACTTCCCTGGCAGGCCCGAACAGCGAGGTGCAGTTGATGATCCCCTGTCGCACCAGATTGATGGAGCGCAGGAACGGCTCCAGCGCCACCCGCTTGCGCAGCAGCAACAGGTTGTCGCTGCAGGAGCGACCGGCCAGCGGCAATACCTCGAGGTTGGCCCGCTCGGCCTGATCCAGCATGCGCTCCAGCAAGGTTCTGGCCTTGCTGGCTGACGCACTGGCATCGTTCTTCAGCTCCTGCTCGTAGCTGTCATGCACCATCCACCCTCCCACCACCAGGGGCAGGGCTAACACCAGCAGGGCACAACCAAGGCGCCACTTCATGCGGGCCAGATCAATCCGGAACAGAAACATAGCAACCACGCCGCAATGCGCGGGCCCGCTTCGCAGGTACCGCGGTATAAAAATGCCCACCAGGAAACGGTGGGGCCATCATGGCCAGACAACGAAAGCGCAACGCGCGTACCAGGTAAATCGACGACGCCGTTGCTGGGCATGGCGGGTCATTATCGCGCAGCCCCCTGAAATGGAAAATGCCGCGTCGAGACGCGGCATTGTTATTTTCAGTGGTCAGACCGGCGAGTCTCAGACCGCTTGCTGCAGGATCACCGCATCGGCCTTCTTGGTGTAGGAGGCGATCTCGTTGAAGTTCAGGTAGCGGTAGGTGTCGGCAGCAGTGGCGTCCAGGGTCTTGGCATACTGCAGGTACTCTTCCACGGTCGGGATCTTGCCGATGATGGCGGCAACCGCGGCCAGCTCCGCAGAAGCCAGATAGACGTTGGCACCCTTGCCCAGACGGTTCGGGAAGTTGCGGGTGGAGGTGGAGACCACGGAGGCCCCTTCCGCCACGCGCGCCTGGTTGCCCATGCAGAGGGAGCAGCCCGGGATTTCGATGCGAGCACCGACCCGACCGAAGATGCCGTAGTAGCCCTCTTCGGTCAGCTGATCCTTGTCCATCTTGGTGGGGGGGGCGATCCACATGCGGGTCGGCAGCTCGCCCTGATACTTCTCGAGCAGTTTGCCAGCGGCGCGGAAGTGGCCGATGTTGGTCATGCAGGAACCGATGAACACCTCGTCAATCTTGTCACCCGCCACGTCGCTCAGCAGACGGGCGTCGTCCGGATCGTTCGGCGCACACAGGATCGGCTCCTTGATGGTGGCCAGATCGATCTCGATGATTTCGGCGTACTCGGCATCCTTGTCCGCTTCCATCAGTACCGGGTTGGCCAGCCACTCTTCCATCCCCTTGATGCGGCGGGTGATGGTGCGCACGTCGCCGTAGCCTTCAGAGAGCATCCACTTCAGCATCACGATGTTCGACTTCAGATACTCGATGATCGGCTCTTTATCCAGCTTGATGGTGCAACCAGCGGCAGAGCGCTCGGCGCTGGCGTCCGCCAGCTCGAATGCCTGCTCCACCTTCAGGGTCGGCAGACCTTCGATCTCGAGGATGCGGCCGGAGAAGATGTTCTTCTTGCCCGCTTTCTCGACGGTCAGCAGCCCTTTCTGGATGGCGGCGTAGGGGATGGCATGGACCAGGTCACGCAGGGTGATGCCCGGCTGCAGCTCGCCCTTGAAGCGCACCAGCACGGATTCCGGCATGTCCAGCGGCATCACGCCGGTGGCGGCGGCGAAGGCCACCAGACCAGAGCCAGCCGGGAAGGAGATGCCGATGGGGAAACGGGTGTGGGAGTCACCACCGGTACCCACGGTATCCGGCAGCAGCATGCGGTTCAGCCAGGAGTGGATGACGCCGTCGCCCGGACGCAGAGAGACACCGCCGCGGTTCATGATGAAGTCCGGCAGGGTGTGGTGGGTCTGCACGTCGATGGGCTTGGGATAAGCGGCGGTGTGGCAGAAGGACTGCATGGTCAGATCGGCAGAGAAGCCGAGGCAGGCGAGATCTTTGAGCTCGTCGCGGGTCATCGGGCCCGTGGTGTCCTGAGAGCCGACCGTGGTCATCTTGGGTTCGCAGTAGGTGCCCGGGCGGATGCCCTCCACGCCACATGCCTTGCCCACCATCTTCTGGGCCAGGGTGAAGCCCTTGCCGGTGTCGGCAACAGGCTGCGGACGACGGAACACGGTGGAGAACGGCAGACCCAGCGCTTCGCGGGCCTTGTCGGTCAGGCCGCGGCCGATGATCAGCGGAATGCGGCCACCGGCGCGCACTTCATCGATCAGCACCTCGGTCTTCAGTTCGAACCGGGCCAGCACCTCGTCGGTGCCGTGGCGGGTGATCTTGCCCTCATAGGGGAAGATGTCGATGACATCGCCCATTTCCAGCTTGGAGACGTCCACTTCGATGGGCAGGGCGCCGGCATCTTCCATGGTGTTGAAGAAGATGGGGGCAATCTTGCCACCGAGGCAGACGCCGCCGGCACGCTTGTTCGGCACGAACGGAATGTCGTCGCCCATGAACCAGAGCACGGAGTTGGTGGCGGATTTACGGGAAGAGCCGGTACCGACCACGTCACCCACGTAAGCCAGCGGGAAGCCCTGCTCTTTCAGGGAATCAATGGTCTTGATGGGGCCGATGACGCCATCCTTGTCCGGGGTGATGCCGGGACGGGCGTTCTTCAGCATCGCCAGGGCGTGCAGCGGAATATCCGGGCGGGACCAGGCGTCCGGCGCCGGCGACAGATCGTCGGTGTTGGTTTCGCCGGTCACCTTGAACACGGTGACGGTGATCTTCTCGGCCAGGGCCGGGCGGTTCAGGAACCACTCGGCGTCAGCCCAGGATTGCAGCACCTGCTTGGCGTGGGCATTGCCCGCCTTGGCCTTCTCTTCCACGTCGTGGAAGGAGTCGAACATCAGCAGGGTGTGGGAGAGCCCCTTGGCGGCAAGCGGCGCCAGGGTGGCGTGATCCAGCAGGTCGATCAGCGGTTGAATGTTGTAACCACCCTGCATGGTACCGAGCAGCTCGACGGCTTCGGCGGCAGTCAGGATGGGGGAATGGGCCTCGCCCTTGGCGACGGCGGTGAGGAAGCCGGCTTTCACATAGGCCGCTTCATCAACACCCGGGGGAATGCGGGAGGACAACAGTTCTTTCAGAAAGTCCTGTTCGCCGGCGGGCGGATTCTTGATCAGCTCAACCAGGGCGGCGACCTGCTCTGCGTCCAGAGGTTTGGCAACCACGCCTTCGGCGGCACGTTCTGCGACGTGTTTACGGTATGTTTCAAGCACGACTAATTCCTCTTTGGTCTTTTTTTTGGGGTTCGCCCAAGCTCGCGGCGATCGTCCTTGCGGGACACCCGTAGGGTGCCCCCCACTATATAAGTTTTAACGACTAATTAAAATCCAAACCCTGTGCAGTTATTCATCAAACCAGCATAACCATATAAACCCATTAGTTTTTTTTAGAGTGACAAGCCGCCCACCCAAGGTGAGTTAACAAAAAGGCAGCATTTCGCCCTTATTGGAACGTAGTGCCCAATTGCAGATAGAACATGTCGTGCCCCCCCTCCGCCACGCCATAGCCGAGGAAGATGGGACCGAGGAAACTCTCCACCCCCATATAGAGGGAACCCGAGGTATAGGAGGATTCGATGCTGATGTCCTCTCCCTTGTCCCAGACCCCCCCTTGCTCGAGGGAGCCCCCGAGGAACAGGGGCGCCTTGAAGGCACCGAAGTCATTGTCCGCCACCCGGTAGATGTAGCGCAGCCCGCCGAACAGGCTGTAGCGACCGCTCAACTGGTAATGCTGGAAGCCGGACATACGGAACAGCCCCCCCAGATCCTGCACGAACAGCGGTACCGTCTCCTGGGAGCTTGAGCCGCCCCCTTCCAGCATCAGGTTGAGGCTGTGCCTGTCCCAGGACCAGGGCTTGATCATCACCAGCCGGTAATTCACCCCCTCGGCCTGCTCGGAGGGCGCGTCCGCGGGGTCGAGATCGACGTAGGAGTAGCCCCCCTTGATGTCCCAGTAGACCCCCTGATAGGGGAAGTAGCGGCTGTCGAGGGTGTCGTGCTCGAAGCGGATGTAGGGGCCCCAGGCGGAGGCATCGGCATCCGCGTTGGTGAGGTTCTGGATCTCCACGCTGCCGATCTTGCCCTCCAGCCCAAGGGAGAAGCGGCTCCAGGGCTGGCGATTCCAGCCGACGGCGAGATCCACGCTGGTGAAGCTGTACTCGGAGTCCAGATAGCTGACCCCGGACGAGGACCTGCTCTCTTCCGGGAAGAAGACGCGTCGCTGGGTCTTGTCGTAGGCCAGGCTCGTCTCGCCGAAGTAGGTCTGGGAGGGCTCCAGCGGGGTGTAGAAGTCGGTCTTGAGGTGCTTGGCGGTCCCGAGGGACGCCTCGGTCAGCCACTCGCCTCCCCAGTCGTTCACGTTGGTCAGGGTGTAGGACATGCCGACGTTGTAGTTGGAGCTGCTCTCGAAGTCATCGGAGAAGCCGAGCTGGAAGTTGAGATAACCCGGCCCCCAGTTCTTCTCGCTGGCGTCCACCACCAGCACGTTCTCCCCGTCCCGCTCCTCCACCTCGTAGGTGATGCGATCGAACGACTCCAGGGCGTAGAGGCGACGGATCCCCGCCTCCAGGCTCTCGTAGGTCTGCACCTTGTCCGGACGCACGTTCAGCATGGCCCGCACCGTGTCGTCGGAGAGGCGCGACTTGTTGATGATCTCCACCTTGTCGATGTAGTAGGCGGGCTGGCCGCTGCGCTCGGCGCGCCGGCTCAGCTTGCCGTTGCGATAGTCGGCGTAGGCGGCGGGCGAGAGAGAGAGTGCATCGAGCCGGGCCGCTGCACTGTTGGCGACCGCCTCCCCGATCTTGATCCCCTCCGGCATCAGGGCGAAGTCGGCGATCCCCATGTTGCCGAACTCGGGGGTCAGCAGGATGTCCCTGGGGCCCAGCAGCGCCTTCTGCTTTTCGGTCCCCACCTGGGTCATGTAGGTGGTGAGCTGATCGATCATGGCCAATCCCGACTTGAGGGACTCCCGGGTACGCAGCTTGGCGCTGATGTCCACCGCGATCACCACGTCGGCCCCCATGGCCTTGGCCACGTCCACCGGCATGTTGTTGACCGTGCCACCATCGGCCAGGATGCGGCCGTCCCAGTCCACCGGCTTGAGGGCACCGGGAATGGACATGGAGGCCTGCATCGCCTTGGCGAGGCTGCCGTGATCCAGCACGAAGGGGGTCACCGTCTCCATGTCGGTCGCCACCGCGCGATAGGGGATAGGCAGGTTGTCGAAGCTCTTTTGCGCCGGCAGGTTGGAGGTGGCGTGGCGCAGCAGGCTGGCCATGGACTGTCCCTGGAAGAAGCCGTGCGGCAGCTGGGTCTGGTCACCGTTGACCCCGATGTCGGTGCGCAGCTGGTACTTCTCGGTCTGCTGCTTCTTGCGCAGGGATAGCTCGTCGCGCCCCACCTTGTCCTGATAGCCCTTGTTCCAGTCGATGGCCAGCGTCGTGCGCTCCACCTCCTCGGCGCTGAGCCCCATGGCATACATGCCCGCCACATAGGAGCCCATGCTGGTCCCGACGATGATGTCCACCGGGATGTGCTTTGCCTCCAGCACCTTGAGCACCCCGATATGGGCCGACCCCTTGGCCCCGCCGCCGCTCAGTACCAGGGCGATCCTCGGACGCTCCATCTTGGTTGCCCCCGGGTTTCTGGCCGAAGGCGCGGGATCATTGGCTCCGGCCGCCGCCATGAACGGCAGGGTCGCCAGCAGGAGCACGAGCAGGTGGGTCCATCCCCGATGAAAGATGCGCATATGAGAGTCCATAAATCCGGTGCGAGTCGAGCGGGCAGGCCGCCAGTCAGGTGCAGCCTACTATAAGTGCAAGCACTTTAACCGCAAGCCGGGGTGCTGGCGAGGGGTCGCCCCGCTTGCGACGATGTCTCGGCAAAATCGGGCGCCAATCCAGCCCAATCCGGGTGTGAGCGCAAACGTTAATCGACAATAAAGGCCCCCACCGCCTCAAGAGCGCGCCAAATCAGCCGCTATTATGAGTTCAACCCTGGTTCACACTTACGAGTCACCCTTATGTTCGCAAGCCTGACACTGAAACAGAAAATTCTGGCCACCGTCATCCTCGCCGTGGCCCTCTCCTGCCTGCTGGTGGGCTATTTCAGCCAGCGTTCTGCCCAGCAGCTGATCGAGGACCGCATGTTCGAGCAGGAGCTGCCCAACCTGACCCAGCGCATCGGCAAGGAGATCGAAAAGGATCTCACCTCGGTCGCCAATGCCGCCAGACAGCTTGCCAACGACCGCTTCGTGCTGGACTGGGTCGAGCGCGGCATGCCCAAGGAGCAGGAGTCCATCCTCATAAACCAGCTCAAGGACATGACGAGCCAGTATGGTCTGGTCACCGCCTCCTTCGCCGATCGTCAGAGTGCCGCCTACTACAACCAGGACGGTTTTCTGCGCATCCTGAACCACGAGCAGGACAACTGGTTCTATGACTACACCAAGAGCCGCCAGGATCTGATGCTTAGCATCTTTCGGGAGAGCAACGGCGAGGTGAAACTGTTCGTCAACTTCCAGCAACTCGACGGACGCGGCCTCGCCGGCCTCGCCAAATCCCTCGACAGCATGGTCAGCATGCTCGCCAACTTCCGCATCGGCGACAGCGGCTTCGTCTTCATGACAGACGGCAGCGGCAAGGTGAAGCTGCACCCCGACGCCGCCCGCATCGATCGGGACAACCTGACCCAGCTGGCCAGCGGCAGTAGCACCAACCTGCTCAACAAGCAGCCCTTTGCCGCCACCCATGCCGAGGTCGACGGCCAGCCAGTAATCCTGGCCAGCAGCTACATCCCCCTGCTCGACTGGTATCTGGTGGCCCAGGTGCCGGAGGCCGAGATTTATGCCGAACTGGACAGAGCGCGCCTGCACATGGTGCTGGTCAGCCTGGCCATCGCCGTCGGCATGGGGCTGCTCGGCGTTCTCCTGGCGGGCTCCGTGAGCCGCCCCCTCAACGAACTGGCCCGCCTGTTCCGCGAACTCGGCAGCGGTGATGGCGACCTCACCCATCGCCTCAAGGTCGATGGCCGTGACGAACTGGCCCAGGTGGCGACCGGCTTCAACAACTTTGTCGCCAAGATCCACGGCTCCATCGAACAGGTGGCGAGCAACTCCCGCCAGCTCGCCGCCACCGCCAACGAGGTGGCAGCCAAAGCCCAGCTCACCCAGCACAACTGCACCGCCCAGCGGGATCGCACCGTCCAGGTCGCCACCGCCATCCATGAGATGGGAGCCACCGTCAGCGAGATCGCCGGCAATGCATCCCTGGCAGCCGACGTCGCCAAGCAGGCCAACGAGCAGGCCGATGCGGGGGCCCAGGTCGTCGCCCAGGCCCGTC